>DSBH01000137.1 GCA_011056825.1 Deltaproteobacteria bacterium
AGGAAACGTTGACAACACCACCGGGCACGGAGCGATCGACGGACTCTGACTCCGTTGTTCTCGTGCACGCCACGCCGGACGGCGATAATATGATTCTCGCGTCGCTCATGCAGCGCGTGTCGGGACGGCCACTCGTCAACTGCCTGGACGAGGCGCAACGCCTCTCGCCGGCCGAGAGAGAAGCCCTCATGAAAACCGCCTGCTCCCGCATGGAGGCCTACGACGCGCCGCTCCGGGAATTTGAAACGGCGGATCTGGTCTTCGAGGTTGTCATCAGCGCCTCCTGTTTCGCCCAGATGAAACGGCACCGCATGGCAACCATCATCAGCCGTGATTACGATCCCGCCCTCGGCGCGACCGTTCCCGAAACCATAATAAACGTCGGCATGGAGAAACCGTTCCGGGCCATGATCGAACGAACGAACGGCGTCTATGAGCGCCTGCGGGACGACGCCCCGGGAGCGGCAGCGTATATCCTGACTAACGCGCACCGCAGACGGGTTATCGTGAAGATGAACGTGCGGGAACTGTACCGCGTCTCGCGGCTCCGGGAAGACCGGCACGCCCAGTGGGACATTCGTCATACGGCGCGGCGCATGGTCGAACTGGCCGGGGATGTCATGCCGCTCTCGCTTATGTTCGCCGGCGGCAAGGACGCCTTTCAGGAAATGAAGCGGGACCGCCTGGAGGAAAAATAACAGAAGAAGCGCCGGCGGTGGCCCTCGCCCCGGCGGAACGAAGTTATCGAGGTTGTTTCATGCCCATCTACGAGTTTTACTGTGACCGGTGTAATACCATTTATAATTTTTTTTCGAAGCGGATCAACACGGAGACGATCCCCCGGTGCCCCTCCTGTAAAACAGTGAAGCTGCAACGGCGGATGTCCGTTTTTGCCACCATCTCGGCCGACCGACGAGGCGACGATGATGAGGGCATGGACGAGGGTCTTTCCGCCGTGGACGAACAACGCATGGAGCGGGCCATGGCGATGCTCGCCCGCGAATCGGAGGGGCTCGACGAGGAAAATCCCCGGCAGGCGGCGCAATTGATGAGAAAACTGGCCGATTCGACGGGTCTTGAACTGAACCCGGAGATGCAGGAAGCTCTGAGCCGTATCGAGCGGGGCGAGGACCCGGACAAGATCGAGGAAGACCTGGGCGACCTCCTGACCGATGAGAATCCTTTCATTATCAGGCAGTCGACCCGGGGAAAGGGATCGAAAAAACCGCCGCCGAGGGTGGACGAAACACTGTATGACCTCGAGTAGAAATAATTTGTGAACCGCCTGCGAACCCGGGGGATCGGCATATGGCTCTCGTGCTTAGCACACCCCCACCCCAACCCTTCCCCGTCAAGGGGGAGGGGGTTGTCCTCGTATTACACGGTCTGCACCACTGAAAGCCCCGCGCAAGAACTACCGTAAGCACGACACGTCAAGACCATTGCACACATGGTCGCGGACAAGGCACTGAAATCACGAGGAATGTGGCGAGCGCCTTGCACAACCCCTGTAATCGTCATGCCGGCGCAGGCCGGTATCCAGAAAGCCATTGATAATACTGGATTCCGGTTTTCACCGGAATAACACAAACCGGTGTTTGGTATAGTTGTGTGAGGATGTCGAGGAATGAGGCGCAGTATAACCTGCCCCGCAGTGACGAGAAACTGGCATTCAGCTCTTGTGCCTGTAGTACACCCCCACCCCGGCCCTCTCCCGTCGAGGGGGAGGGGGTTATCCGCGTATTACACGGCCTGCATCATTGATAAAAACGCACCCGGCAGTTCAACCCCGCCGGCAGGCGGTGGCCTGGATTGGGAAGCCGCACGCGGACGCCGAAGGTGCCGCTTGCCGCGTCTATGACTTCGTCGACGATTACGACCGTGCCGTCGTACGACCCGCCGACCGGTTCCTGCGGATGTACTTCGGCCTTCATCCCTTTTTCGATTGTTCCGTAATATTCGACGGGCACCACGACTTCCACATTCAACGGATCGATGCGGACTATTTTCATGATCGACCCTTCGCCGATGTACTCACCCGGACCGAGGTGTCGCTCCACTACGATGCCGTTCACGGGACTCGTGATCGTTCGAAGTTTCAGCCGCTCTTTCGCCTCCCGCAACTGGAGCTCCATGACGAGAACTTCTGTTTCCATTTCGTCCTTTTCATGGCTCGAAATGAGCTGCTTCTCGTAAAGCTCCTCGTTCCGACGGACCCGGCGCCTGCCGAACTCCAGGCGTGCCTCGGCAAGCTCGACCTGGGCCTTTTCAACACCCGATTTCAGGAGTGCAAGTACCTCTCCCTTCTTTATGCGGTCGCCGCGCTCGACGACGACCCGCTCGATAATACCCGGCTCCTGGCTGCTCACCTCGATAAGATCGCTCGGTTCCATAAGCCCCCGGTGAAACAGATCCTCGGCGACGCCGTCCGCCGGCCAGAAACAACACACTGCCAAGCATATCCACAGGAAAATATTTTTCATGATCCTTTCACTCGCTCCTTCCGGAAAACGACAATGTGTCGCTTCGTTCCTCGTCGTACCGGAGCAATCGTTTGCGGACTCCCGCGTGGACCCTTTCCACCCGCCGCTGGGCATTTTTCATGACTCGCCTTCCCATCGGTCCCCACAGGTTCGAACCGCTCCTGTTCATTATCTGTAACGCCCTGCCGGACAGGCCTTGATACCCGTCCCGCATCAGCGGATCCTCGAAAGAGATAAAAACCTCGCATCGACCGGGCTCCCCCTGGCGTCCGCAACGACCCGCGAGCTGGCGGTCGATGCGCCCGGCCTCGTGTCGCTCTGTCATGAGAACGTGCAATCCTCCCAGGTCGGCCATGCCCCGGTCAAGTTTAATGTCCGTTCCCCGTCCCGCCATGTTCGTGGCGATGGTGACGCGTTCCGGCTCACCGGCCCGGGCCACGATGAGCGCCTCCTCCCGATCTTGCTTCGCGTTTAACACCTGGTGCGGAATACCCCGGCCGTCAAGGAGCCGGCTCAGGCGTTCCGAAGCCGCGACGGTTCGTGTCCCGATGAGTACCGGCACGCCGCGCCCGTGAAGCGTTTCCACGCGTTCCGTGACGCGCTCATATTTTTCGTCCAGCGTGCGGAACACCTCGTCGCGGATTATTTTTCTTTTGAGGGGCCTGTTGGTGGGAATGCGGACAATGGGAAGACCATAGATGGACCAGAGTTCCCTCCGGACTTCCCGGGCCGTCCCCGTCATGCCGGACAATTTCAGGTACCGGCGGAAAAAACGCTGGTAGCTGATGCGCGCGACCGTTTCCCGCTGCCCCGTTATATCGCATCCCTCCTTGGCTTCTATAAGCTGGTGCAGGCCGCCTTCCCAGGACCGGTCGGGCATCACCCGCCCGGTAAATTCGTCGATGATCTGGACCTTCCCGTCGCTCACGAG
Organism: Deltaproteobacteria bacterium; assembly: GCA_011056825.1. GTDB lineage: Bacteria > Desulfobacterota > Syntrophia > Syntrophales > UBA2210 > MLS-D. The sequence continues at coordinate 3,415 of DSBH01000137.1, forward strand.
GTACTGTTCGTCACGACTGTACAGGTGCAGGGCCGTCAGGGCTTTCCGGGCCAGTTCCTCGCGTCTGATGGGACTCTGCCAGACAGGCCCCATGTTTTCCGTCGCCAGGCGGATTTCTTCACGGCCGCCGTCCGTCATGACAATAGCCCGCACGGCCTGGTCGGCTTCGTACTCGATGCGGTAGTGAACCTTTTCCTTCAGGTTCCCCGCAATGGCCAGTGCCTGTTTCATCGTCCGTTCTTCGTCCGCCGACACGTCGCTCCGCGATATGATGAGCGGCGTCCGGGCCTCATCCACCAGGACGCTGTCCGCTTCATCCACGATGGTGTAGTGAAGCCCGCGCAGGAGCAGCCGGTCGCTTCTCCCCTCTCCCCGGGACAGGTGCTCGGCATGGAGTTGAAGCTCGTCGACGATGTCGCCCAGGGTAATGCGGTCTCTCAGGTAATCGAACACCACTTCCTTGTTGGTGCAGTACGTGATGTCGCATCCGTAAGCGGCGCGTCGCTGGGCGGGCGTCTTGTCATGAACGACGCACCCGACCGAGAGGCCGAAAAAGCGGTACAGCTCGCCCATGAGCCCGGCATCGCGGTCCGTCAGGTAGTCGTTGACGGTGATCACGTGAACCGGTATGCCGGCCAGGGCCACCGTGGCCGCGGGCAGTGTCGCCACCAGCGTTTTGCCCTCGCCCGTTTCCATTTCCGCCAGCAGTCCCTTTAACAGGGCGTATCCTCCCATGAGCTGGCAGTCGAAATGTCGCATTCCCAGGACCCGTGTGGCGGCCTCCCTGATGAGGGCGAAAGATTCCCCGACCAGCGGCGGCGAAAATCCCTCCATACGCATCCTCCGCCGCAGGGGCCCGCTCCGTTCCTTCAGTTCATCATCCGAAAGCCTGTCCAGTCCCTCGGCCGCCTTCTCCACGCGCCCGATGATCCGTTTCAGCAACACCGCGCGGCCGCTCCAGGGGCGAACGAAGTATCCCGCAGTCTCCCACGCCATCCGGTCGAGGAATGTCTTGCGTCCCTCTTTTTTCTCCGGTCGGGCGAAGTGATCGGCCCGGGGCCAGTTTGAAACGGATCCGAACATAGCGGCTCTGCACCAGTTGTTCCTACAGGTTGAAGGTTTTCATGAAAACACGGCGTAAAGTACGATACCACTGGGACGCGAGTGTTTCGGATTCGTGTTCGAATCGCAGGTGCACCCGGGCCCCGAGCCTGTCCTCGATACGCTCGTCCAGCTCGACTTCGAAGTAAAACAGGGGTTCGAAGGAACGTCGCGCCTCGCTTTCCCGTGGATCGAGAGCGAAGGAACCGCCTCCTTCCAGCGCGAAGGCCAACGTCGGCAGTTCCGTCGAAGCCGCCGGCATTTCCCTCACCAGCCGGGCTGGAATGCTCTGAAAAACGCGGCCCGCCGGGCGTGCCGTCACGGAACGGACATCATGGCGGATCTTGCCCACCTGGACCTGGGAAACCGGCACGAGCACGGAAAGTTCTTCGTAATTCACCACGTATCCCAGTTCTTCACCACGGCGGATGAAACGCCCCGGCAGATCAACGGCGTTGGGAAGAATAAACAGGCCGTCCCTGGAACTGCTGACAACCAAGGCGTCCCGGCGCTCACGCGCCACTTCCAGCTCCTCTTCGATAAGGACGACCTCTTCACGCAGAATCCGCTCCTCCGTGCGGTCCGTGGCAAGGGCTTCACGGTGACGGGCCTGGTATTCCCGAAGTCTGGCCTCCAGCACTTGGACCTCTTTCTCGATATCGGGATTTTTCAGGATCATCAGGGCGTCTCCGCGCCCCACGGGCGAACCGGGCAATGCCACGATTTCTCGAACTGTTCCGGAAGCACCCGCGCGGACCCGCGCCTGCTCGTCCGGCCAGAAGACGCCTTCCGCCATGGTGGTCGAGGGAACCCGAACGAAAAATACCAGAGCGAGAACCACCGCGGCGCATCCAAGCGAGAAAGCGACGATACGGGCGCGCCTTTTGTACAGTTCCGGGTCTGATACCACGGTCCTGATAACCCTGAAAAACGGAACGGCCACAAGACCCACCAGGGCCCACAGGGCGATAAGAACGCCTATGAAAAAGAATTTCCCCGACACGAAGAGCGCGATCCGTATGCTGATGAAAATCCGGTAGATGAAGGACGCGATACTGTACGTAACCAGCCACGCCGCCTCACGGCCGTCGGCGAGGGAGAAACGCGCCTCGTCGTTCCTGATAATGTACCGTTGCGCCAGGTACCCGACATAGCGGTTCGAGCGGTTTCCCAAGTTGGGTATTTCCAGCAGATCCGCCAGCACGTAATAGGCATCGAAACGAAGCAGCGGATTCCCGTTGAAAAATATGGTGGAGACGCCGGCGACGAGCATGACGTTGAAAGCGACCGCCCTGACGGCGCCCGGTTCCAGGTTGACCCAGAGAATCATCGCCAGCGACGCGATGAGCATCTCCGCGGCAATACCGATGAATCCAACGACCATCCTTCGTTTCTTGTCTCTGAACGCGGACGCCGTCGACGCGTCGAGGTAGGGAACGGGCACGAACACGAGCAGCATGATGCCCATTTCGTGCACCTCGCCGCCCCAGTGTTTCACCGACCAGGCGTGGGCGAATTCGTGAACGGTTTTGACCACGGGATAAATGAACCAGAGAAGAACCAGGTTTTCCAGGGCCAGCACCCGGTCGGCGAGATTCATGGTCAACTCGTCCCAGTGCATGACGGCGAGCGACACAGCCGTCACAACCAAAACCGACCAGGCTATTAAGGCGTAAACACTGAAAAAGGGTGCCGCCAGTTTCCTGGTTCGTTCAAGAAAACGGTCAGGATCCAGAAGAGGAATGCGGACCGCCACGGGAGAGCGTATCCGGCTCAAGAATTGCTTTTTTTTGTCCTCTCGGCTGCGGTGCTGAATATTGCCGACGTCCGGCGCTGTGTCCGACCTGAGAACGTCGGCCTGGTTCAATTTCGAAACCAGGGTAATCACTTCTTCCTGCGTGGGCATGTCGTCACCGAGATGCAGGCAGGCGGCTTCCCATATTTCCTGGAGCGTGCGTGACCCGTCCATGAGACCGATCAGGTAATAGGCTTCCTCGGTGAAGCGGTGGAACCGTCCCGTCGAGTGATCCTGGAGCACATACCAGGCCTCTCCCCTGAAGGTGTGGCGGTGAATTTCCGCGTGACCCCGCAGAATGGGCCTGAGACCCGCGACGCGGTACCAGGAACTGCTGTAAAGGTTTTTTTCAGACATGCTATTTTTTTGTTCTCACGGCCACCACGACCACGTCTTGAGCCGAAACCACTCGAAGAGGGGCCGCGTCCATATGCTCACGAGAAGCCGCCGGTCGACTTCTATCTTCCCCACCCCTTCCATGCCGGGCCTGAGGGCCGGCGACACCTCGTCGAGAGCGGCCTCCACGCGGAAATAATTACTTCCTTCTTCCGCCGTCGTAACGGGCGTTATCTTTTCCACCGAAAATTCATAGTGCTGTGTCGGCAACGCCGACAGCACCAGGATTCCCCGCTGTTCCTCGGTCACGTCAGTGATGCGTGTTTCATCGACCTTGAGTATAAGGCGATAGCTGTCCAGCGGAGCTATACTGAAGAGTTCTTCCCCCTGTCGGATGGAACTTCCCAGGCGCTGACTGAGATCGCCGCTCAGCAGGATGCCGTCGAAAGGCGCCCGAATGTTGACGCGTTCAAGTTTGCTTTCCGCCAGTTCCAGCTGCGCCGCCGCCTGGTCGAGCTGCGCTCTTATCACGTTCGCCTCGGCGCGGTCCCCCCGTGCGACGGCCTCCTGGAGCTGGCTCTGATACTGATTCTTCTTGCTGAACCACTGGAGCCGTTCGAGGCGTAGATCCCTGTCGTCAAGCGCGCAGAGCAGGTCATTCCCGGCCACCACGTCGCCGGCTCGAACTGGCGCCGACTTGATGAAACCGTCGAAAGGCGCGACGACCGAACGCTGCACGGCGCCTTCAAGAACGGCGTCCGCTTTAATCCGGTATTCGCCTTTCGCAAAGGACAGCACCACGGCGAGAAGAACCATCGCCAGAAGCAACGCCTTCCTGCCCGCATAGCCGGCTCCGAAGAGCCGGATCGCCTGACGCTTCAGCGAATCGAACATGACAAAAACAACAGGCCTGTCCTGGTGGTGCTTGTCTTCGAGGGCGGGTCCCGAAAGGGCAACCACGCTTTTCACGTAAGCGAGTTCGGCTTCGGTAAAGGGGATATCTTTCTGGCGCTCCAGGGTAAGGGCGCCGTAGTAGCGATCTTTCGCGAAGAGCGGGACCGTCATGACCGACCGGCTGCCGTGCTTGTCTACAAGCTGTTCATGATCGCGGAGAACAAAGACGGGTGAATCAGGAAGCGGCGGGTACATGATCTCGGCCCTCTGGCTGACGGCCTCGTCCATGGCCGCCCCGACGGCGCGGTGAAGATTCATTTTACCACCCACCACCGCCGAATGGGAAACCGCTTCCACCCTGGCGTATTTTTTCCTGACGATACCCAGGCTCACGCGATCGCAGGACAGTCTCGTCGCGAGCGTGGTAACAAAGGCCATGGCGGCGCCGTCGAAATGTTCTTCCGCCAGAACGCCGGCAAGAATCTCGACGGCGGCCTTCATGCGGTCCAGCGCGGCCATGTCTTCACTGTTGCGCAGGCGGCGGTAATAATTTTCAATCCATACCGCCCCCCACTTGAGGCTTTCCATGGCGGGTCGGAGCCGATCCTCGGACCCCGCGACTTCCACAGCTACGGCTCCCAGGCAATCGCCGTCCACGACAACCGGGTAGGCAAGTCCGTAACGGGCGGCGCCGTCGACACGGGGAAGGTCGACAAGCATTCCCTCCTTCTCGGCAAGCGTCTGTTCAAGCACATCTGCCAGGCGTTCGCCGCCGTCGCTTCCCTCCGGCCAGGAAGCAACGGGAAGGTACTGCCCGCGACCGGGATCGCGCAGGACGAGAAACGCCTGGACGCAGCCCTCGATCGCCCCACACTGAATGGCGAGCCAGGAACTGAAAAACGCTTCCCGGTCCGCCAAACTATCGAGACCGGCCCAGTTGCTGACCGTTTTCCCCGAATCAATGACCTGTTCTTCGGAGCGAGATTCCATGAGATTACCCGCCCTCGAAACCGGCGGTTCCGCGGCAGCAACCGGATCGGAGGACCGTCACGATCACGGGGACACCTCCGGGATTTACATCAGGCATTCCCTTTCCCCGCCGGATTGACATCACCCGTTTCGAGGCTGATCTCGCCGTAACGCTCTTCGTACTGGCGGATTACGTTCGACAGGAGCAGGGCCATGCGCTTTGCCGCGAAAGGATTGAGAATGATACGATCGCTCATATCGACTGTCAATTCACGCTGCTCGGGATTCCAGGTCTTGTTTATCCCGAAAAGAACGGTAAATTCTTCGCGGGTGCTGGACACGTTGCACACGTTGGCGTAGCTGGTTCTCATGTTCGCCACGTCCCACTTGATGGTTGTCTTCATGTCTTCCGGACCGACGGTGGCCGTTCCCTGCTTTTCGTCTATGTCTTTTTTCTGTGCTGCCATGTGTTTGTACCCTCCGTTCCGTGAGTAAATATCGCGCTGCTTTTCCGCAGCACTGTCGTATCTATTTATACTATTGGTGGTTTCATGTCAACGAAACCCTCCAGAAAACAATATATTGAGTGTCACTCAGGGTCATTTTTCCACGCTTGAGGACGTCGGCTGACCCTCGACGCCGGTCACGAGCAAAAAGGGCATTTCCAAGTTGACTATCCTACTGGAAATATTTATAAATCCGTTATCTTCAAGGCAACGGACGTAAAATTCCGGCGTCCGGTAACTGTGAAAGAAAACGAGAAAGGGCAGCAGGGAGTAGCCAGGCGTCCCGGTGACCGGCGTCGAGGCCCGTTCGAAGATCAACAGCGTGCCGCCTTTTCTGAGCGCTCCGGCTCCTTTTTTTACCAGGTTACGGGCCAGGTGGCCCGGCCAGTCGTGAAGCGTGGATTTGAAGGTCACCAAGTCGTAGCCCGCCGGTAAATCATCCGCTAGGGCGTTCCCCTTCACGAATCGTATTCTGTCCGCTTCAGGACTGTCGCCCACGTGGTTCATTCCCACGTCGCAGACCAGCGGCAGGTCGAAAACGTCGGCGCGCAGCTCCGGATGTTCCCGGCACAGGCGGAGGGCGAACTCGCCGCTGTTGCCTCCCACATCCAGCATCCTGCCGTACCGCCCGAAATCATGATATTTCATGCAGGCCTGTGATTCGTATTTCGTCAGTACCGTGGTGACGCGCATCCACTGTTGCGTCACGCGGCGATTGTCCTCGCTTGAATCGAAGCACCGGTCATAAGCAAAGAGATGGGGGGAACGAGCTTTTTTCATGAACTCGTCCGGAGACGTTACCAGGTCGGAGAAAAACTCCAGGAAATCATGGGCGGAGAAATTCGACAGGGCGAGTTTCATTTCCATGAGATCGCGGAACCGCAGGGCATCGATGAATTTGTCTGTCAGTGAAAAAGCGCCGTCGCGGTCCTCCACCACGCCGTTCTCCGCGAGCAGGACCAGCAGAAAAGGCATTCCCCTGCCGTCCGCGCCCAGGCGCTTCACAAGCTCGTCCACCGTGACCTCACCCGCGCTCCTCAGCATGTCGATGAGACCGATTTCGAACGCAGTGGCCAGGGACCGGGCGTCGATCATGCGCCGCATGAAATCGTCAACGCACAGATATTCGAACTCCCTGTTGAATGTTTCCCGCACGCAATCCTCCTGTAAATACGTACCGTGTTCATCGCCGTCGTATCGCACGCACCGATGCTTGTTGTACATCGGGCGCATACGTATTATACTGCATTATCACCAACCATCGTGACAAGGAAATAGTTCATGGGACACATCATCGCCGTTGCGGGGCCGATCGGAAGCGGCAAATCGACCCTCGTGAGAGAAATAGCCCGGGGTCTTGGTAACGCTTCCATACTGCATTACGACCGTTATGAACATGCGACGCACCGGACACCCGCCGAGATGATTCAGTGGATGCGGGCGGGCGCCGATTTCAACGACTTCGCCCTTCCCGGTCTCACGCGTGACCTCTCGAAACTCAAAAACGGCGTTCCTGTCGTTAATTCCGCCGACGGGGAAACCATCGCGGCGGAGCGATTCACCGTGTTCGAGATGCCGCTGGGACGGGCCCACCGGCAGGCCGCGTCGTTCATTGACCTGCTCCTGTGGATCGATATCCCCTTCGACATTGCCCTCGCCCGCAAGGCCGGCGAATACGCGAGGCGCCTCCTGGCGGAAGGCGACGGAACGGGCGGTTTGAATTGGCTCGCGGAATACTTTGGTAATTACCTGTCACTGATACGCCCGCTCATGAAAATCCAGGAAGAACGTGTCCGACCCGGCGCGGATCTCGTCCTTGACGGCCTTGAAGAACCCCGCGACATGGCCTGTCGGGCGGTCGAGGCAATCGGCGCCCGGTTCGCCAACAATACCTAGAAATTACCGTAATAACCGCTCTTGAGCACGGCAAGCCTGTCGTTTTCCATGCGGTAATCGAATCCCACGTCAAAGAGCAGGTGATCGAGGCGGAAATACTGTTCCTCCACGAAGGCGACCAGCGGCGCCGGGTAGCGCATCCACCGGAGAAAAAAGAGAAACTGATCGATGGTGATCCCCGAAAAGTAGATGCAGTCACTTTGCTGCTTGTTGGCGCAGCAGATGGTCGAGCAATCCCGGAGTTCGGGCCGCAGAACTGCGTCCCGGGGAATTTTCGTTCCGTCGATCCGGGTGGAACAAAGAATCTTGGCGTCTATTTCATCCATCTGGTCGGCGGGATGAAAGAAAAAATATAAATTTTCCAGCTTCATGCCTTCTTTGGTCTGGGCGTAGCAGATTCCCGAGGACACGGTGCTGCCTGGATTGCCGATGTAAATGTGCGCGCAATCCAGATCCCGGCCACCGTTGAGCAGCGCGTCGTCCACATCCAGGGAAAACATGAAGTAGGGAATATTCTCGTCGGGAACAATCCGTGCGCGGACCCGCGGCGCCATTACCTGCAGCACCTTCGAAAGGGACCTCTCCCGCTCCAGGCGGCGGTAATCGTAAAAATAATATTCCCATCCCATGAAATCTCCGACTTTTTTCACGCCCCACACAGTGTTTCCCGGTCCGATTCCCCGGCGCAGGTCGTCAACCAGTTCGTGCATAGCGCCGCCCGCCCCCAGGACCTCGAAAGAATTCCGCAGCAGGTTGACGGACCGTAGCTTGCCCGCGGCCGGCACAGGGGGTTCGTATTCCCAGAGGCAATAATTGTAGAAAACATCCTGTTCTCCGGTGTATTCAAGATCGAAGGATTGCATGGACCCGTTATCCTTCCGGCATTTTCTGTATCGGCCGCAGCCGGTCCTGTTCGTCGCCGTAGGCCGACACGTAAGCGCCGGACAGCCCCCAGCAGGACCAGTCGGCGCACTGTTCACGGTGCGGGCAATAACCGAACCGGCTTTTTTCGAACTCCCTCCAGAACGCGAGTGGAAGCACCGTTTCGGGAAACCAGCTGTCAAAAACGACTCCCGGCGCGGCGGGCAGGCAGTGGGGAAACCCCTTCAACACGAGCGGCCGTTGTTCCGGGCCGAGCATGCCGCGCAACCGGGGGACCAGAGAAACAACGCGTTCGAGATCGATCACGAGGCCGACCCGGTCGTCCGCCCGCATGGGGAAATAATTCCACAGGTGAAACTCGCTGATCTTTTCCGCCGAAAGCACCGCCATGAGCGTTTCCATGTTGTCGTAGTTTTCCGTGGTGAGAACCGAGTTGCTGATCACGTTGACATCGAAGGCGGCCAGGTTCGCGAGGCCGCGCATTGTTTCGCGCCAAGAACCGGGACGCCGCGTGATGTTGTCGTGAACGGCCCGTGTTCCGTGAACGCTGACGAAAAATTCGTTGACGCCCGCGTCGACGAGTTTGCGAAGATAGCCCGCGTCCGACAGACGCCTGCCGTTGGTCTGTATCTGTATTTTCCGGAACCATCCCAGTGAGGCGGCGTAATCCACGTATCGCTCCAGCTCGCTGAACGTGGTGACTTCCGCGCCGGAGAGTATGAGGTTTTCATAAAGCCCGTGGTCCTTCACGTCGCGAACCACGTTTCTGAAACTGTCAAAACCGATCGGCGGCAGTTTTTCCCTGAATCCCTGAAGCATGCAGAGAGTACAATCATTGTTGCACCCGAACCAAAGGGAAACAACGATATATTTTCGGAGGTCCACCCGTTCGCTCGCCACCGCCATATCCGCCTACCGCGAGCTTCCGGCGACGCCGTAGTAAAACGTCAGGAAATCACGTCCTTCCCGGTCCAGGCCGCCCGAGACGTGGCCGAAATAACGTTCCTTCATGGGCTCGTACAAGCGCTGAAAATCATCCCGCGGCACGCCCCACAAATCGCAGGCATCACTGAGCAACGGATAAAATTCCTTCAGCGCGATGTTCGCCCGGTACATGTTGATATCAAAAGACAACCGGGGATTGTTTTCCTCAGCCACTTCCAGGTATAAAAATTCGTCCGGCCTCATGGCCGCGGCCGCCTTCTCGACAAAACCCCGCACGATATCAAAGGGACCGTTTGACGGACCGGGATAAAACCGCTCGCGCACACGCTTCAATATGTCCTCCGGCGACAGAAGCGGATAACAGGTGTACCTGGCCAGGGTGGCTTTCCGGTTGTCCGTCGCATCCCACTTGAATCCCAGGTGCAGGAGAAAAGATTCGGGAATATCGTACGAGCCCGGTTCTTTTTCATCGAACATGGACCCGAACTCGAGATAGGCCTTATAAACACCGCTCCCCTCCACGCCTTCATAACCGAAAAGCAGGATGTTGGCCTCATCCAGGTGTTCACGGAAAATCTTCTGAAAACGCGGCGGCATATCCAGAACGCGCAGGACGGGCAGGAGTTCTTCTGACGCGTCACCGCCGAGTTCGTCCCGGTTGAATCCCAGGAGAACCCGGTCGCCGCATATGGTTTCGGGGATAATCTTGAACGAATGTTCCAGGCCGTAATGAACGCCGAGGGCATCCAGGAGCATGATGAGACGATCCGCGCCCGTCACCCGGGCCGCAGACGCGCAAGCGGCATCAATGTTCCGGCCGTTTCCACGCCGCCGTCCGCCGTCATAAAGATCAATAATGCCGTAGTCAGATTCGTGACGCGCGATCGCGTCCCGCAGAACCTGTAAAAACCGCTTCGCCGCGGACGGGGTGAGAATAATCCTGGCCGCCGAATCAACGAGAGTCCGGTCGCTCTTTTCTGAATCCGGATCGGCGGCGCCGAAGATAAGAGAGATTTCCTCCCTGGTTTCCAGTATCCGGGTATCCCGGGCGTGCATTTCTCTGGGAGCGGAGATCCTCACGAAGGCCCCGCCCCCGCGATTCTTCCATGTCCGCGCAGCCTCCCGCTGTTATTCCGCGAGTTATTCATGGTTCAGAGCCCCACGCTCGTCCACCGTTTAAATCTCTTCTTGTCCTGGCGGGCCGCCAGCTCCCTGAATGATTCACGGTCTATGACGCCCGTTGCTGCGCGCGTGCCCAATGAACCTCCGGCAAGTACTTTCCAGCCCATCATACTCGCAACCGCCGCTGTCCCGGCATCCGCTGAACCGCCTTCTCCATTTCCCTCTTCCTCTTCGTCGGACGATTCGTCCTCTTCCGTCCCTTCGTTCGTTTCGCCACCGGAGTTTCCGGCACCTTCGGGAGCTTCACCGGCGTGAGAGGTATTTTCCTCCGTCGCCTCTTCTTCTATGGGCGGTTCCTCTCCCGGAGGCGTCTCGGATTCCGGAATGGAGGGCTCACCTTCGCCCGCGGACGGCGCCTGCGACAATCCGTGGTGATCCCGGGGCTGATCTGTTTGTTCATCGCCGGTACCGGCCAGCCCGTAACTGCCTTTGTGTCCCGCAAGATTTATTCCCGCCCCGGAAACACCCCATTCCTGGAAACTCCCGAATAACCACCCTTCATCCGCAAATTCCCGGTCGCCGACTGTTTCTACTTCCGGTATCTCACCGATGTCTTTCCCGCCTTCCAGCTCCGTCATGACATTGGCGATGAGGCTGGTGGTATCGAGCCTTATTACGGAAGTCACCTTGCTCGCATCAGGCGTGAAGGTCACTCGGCCATAGGTGTCGATCATGATGTCTTCCGAGAGGCTTCCGGCGAAGATGTTGTTGCCCGCGCCACCCATCATCACGTCGTTGCCCGCGCCACCGTCCATAAAATCATCGCCGCCGATGAAATAGTCGGTGGCTTCGAGCGTGTGCCAGACACCATTCAGGAGGGTAACCTCGCCGCTGTCGCCGAAGATGGCGTCGCGCCCGGAACCGCCGTATATGAAATCGCCTTTTGTACCGCCGATCAGAATATTTGTGTCGGCGGTCGTTTCGAGTGTGTCAACCCCGCCCACATCAGGCCATGTGCTGTAAACCGTCTCGGGGAGCCCGTCTTCGTCGTATTCCACAACGCCGTTGTCGCCGATAAGGATGTCGCTGCCGGTCCCCGTTATAATTTTGTCTGACCCGAAACCGCCGACAATATACTTCATGCCGTTGCCGGTCGTGATCGTGTCATCACCGCCCTCGAGGGGAAGTGTCGATTCGATCAGTGAAAGTTCGAGACCACCCACCGGACCGGCGTATTCAACACGACCGTTGTCGCCGAAGATCACTTCCGTTCCGTCGTGCGTGGTGATCTCGTCGGAACCCATGCCGCCGAAAATGACGCCGTCACCGCTGCCCAGGGTGATCGTGTCGTCGCCGCCGTACTCGGGATGGTCAACCGTGTCGGTCGTCTCGAGCACTTTCGGGGCGCCGTCCGTGTCATAGTTCACCCGGCCGTTGTCGCCCATGACCACGTGGTCGCCCACGCCCGCCGTGATGATATCGGCACCGAATCCGCCCACGATGTACTTCTCACCGTCGCCCGTTTCGATGGTGTCGTTGCCGCCCCGCGACAGTACCGTCGACTCGATCAGCGAAAGCTCGAGACCACCCACCGGACCGGCGTATTCAACACGACCGTTGTCGCCGAGAATAACGTCCGTCGTTCCGATCGTCGTGGCAGTTGTACTGATCGTGTCACTGCCCATGCCGCCCAGAATATGGTTGTTCCCGTCGCCGGTGATGGTGATCGTATCATCGTCACCATAGGCCGAGTCGATTTCAGTGTCGGTCGTCTCGAGCACTTTCAGGGCGCCATCCGTGTCATAATCCACCCGGCCGTTGTCGCCGAAGACCACGTGGTCGCCGGTACCGGCCGTGATTGCGTCAATACCGAATCCACCGATGATGGTTTCATTGCCGTCGCCCGCGCTGATCGTGTCAATGCCGCCGACCGCCGGATCGATCGTCAAAACATTCGAAGGCGTGCGGTCAACGCCGTCGGTCCGGTCTTCCGTGCGGACACCGTGGCTCACCGAAAATACCGGGTATCCGCCTGCATTGGTTATAACAAGGTGGATGCCATCGGCTGCGACCGAATAATGTTCGATACCCTGCGCCGCGAGGTCATCGTTCAACAGGAATGCAAGTTGCCCCGCGATACTTTCAACAGTCTCGACCTGGTCATCGGCAACCGTATATTCCGCCGTCGCTATCACTTCCCCTGTTTCGTCGTGTATCTCGATCGACCAGGTTTCGCCGTTTTCGGCGCCGCCCTCCAGGCGTATTACTCTCGAAATTGACAGCGGATCAGTTTCCGCTGAAAAATCCCACGAAGATGTTACTTCGATGGTATCGCCGACCACCGGGGCGCCGTTCCCCAGAGAGGTCACGACGTCGCCGGTGTCATCACGATAATAGACCCGGCCGCGGTCCCCGAAGATGATGTCATCGCCGCTGCCGCCGTCGATTTCGTCCATTCCCGCCCCGCCGAATATCACGAGAGGCAGGCTCGACGCGGACCCGTCCACGGTATCGTCTCCCGCCTGAGTGTTGACCGCGAAGAAACCGTCCGTCGCTGCATTGAGGGAAACCGTAACATCATCGTCACCGTCGTTGGTGTTCAACGTTGTTATGGTCCTCACGCCGTCGGTCCGGTGGGTACTGTCAACCGTTATGGTATCCCCGGCCGTACCGCTCCAGATCGTGATGCCACCTGCCATGTTACCGCCGGTGCTCTGATAATTGATGTCCGCCGGGGCCAGGCCGATGATGGCGGCGTTGGTAATAGTGGCCGTATCCGCAACCGTGTCGCCGGAGCCGTCCACGTTCAGGGTGTTCGACCCCCCCATCGTATCGACACTCAATTCACCCAGAATATCGTCCAGGGACCGTTCCGGGTTATACACATTTATACTATCATTCCCGTTTCCGGTGGTGACACTGGTTGGGGTTCCGAACGCCGTTCCCTCGACATTGAAACGGTCATTGCCGGATCCGAGGTCAACGTCCAGGCCTTCCAGGTTGTAGTAGTTAATTCCATTGAGCCGTGTATCCAGAATAATGTCAACGTCGGTCAGGCCGGTCGCATCGACATCACCGTGTTCGATTTCGAGATCGGCGTACGCGCCCTGAAAGGTTATAAACAATACGTTGTCGACCTTGCGTACCGCCACGTTGTTCGTCCAGGGCAGGTCGTCCCGGCTGTTGTTCGGATTCAGTATCGGGGCCAGGCCGGCGTATACATCATCGGCACCGGCATCATACGCAATGGGATCGGTCCACACGATGTTTTCCGTATTATCCGGGTCATAAACATAATCCATCCAGTCGTGATGCGCGTTATACACCGCTTCGAATCCGCGCAGACCTATGCGGTAAGTACCGGCGGCACTCCCCCCGGCATTCACCGTCAGTGTCTGGACAGTGTTCAGCAGGGATGCCGTGGTGCCGTCCTCAATCACCGCGACTTCCACGTCGGGCGAAATATCCAGCGAACCGATTTCAAGACCGGTGTCATCCCAGGTTTCCGCCCAGGTAAGCTGCGGCATGTCCATGCCGGCCAGCGCGCCTGAGAAGGTGACCGTGTATGTCTTGGTCGCTCCGTTTATTGTCTCGGTCACGTCAATGCCGCCGTTCACTCCGTACAGTTCCTCGAGCCTTTCCCTGAGCATCGCGGAGTCATTGTTATACAGATCAAAACCAACTTCGACGGTTGCCGAATCGGCGGTCCTGGTCACGTTAACGGAATCCGCCATACCCGCGTCCGTGCCGAATCCCGCGGTCGCCATGAGATAGCTACCGCCTTCCGCGCGCACGCTGATGGTCTGGACTTCCTCAACCGTTGGCATATCAAGACCCGTCAGGGTTGTCTGCATCAGCGTACCGGCGTTATCGGAATCATCCCCGCTGTCATCGATATAGGCATGGTCGGCGTCGCCGCCGCCCTCTATGGTCAGCAGGCCGTTGATCTGGTCCATCATTCCGCTGTCACTGCCCGCGTAAACGGTGTCGACGCCTTCGCCGGCGTCGATAGTGGTGTGACCCGTGATTGTCTTAACGGTGATTTCATCCGTTCCATCACCCGCCGAGATGTGCGTGGCGCCGTGGTGGGTGGATTCAACAGTCAGGGTGTCGTTGCCGTATCCCAGCTCCAGGTTGAGAGCTTCCAGGTTCCCGTATTGAATGCCGCCCGGTATTATTTCACCGCCGATAACCGTGTCAGGCCCCATACCCAGTCCGTACAGCCGGTCCGCGGTAAGAACACCGGCGTCATTCGAAGGGCTGTCGCCGTTGAACACGCTCAGCGTATCGACCTGATCGGCCTCGTCAACCAGGGTGTTCGGATTGATCGGCATGTAATAATAATGGACGCCGGCGGCGGGCGCGACACCGTCGGGCCAATCCCTGGTAAAGGTTACGGTATTACCGTTTACGGACTCTACATCCATGACCGTACCGGCCAGGTCGCCGTCAAGGATTTTCACCCGGTAGAGGGCGTGGTTCATCCGCGGATCGAAACCGCCGCTCACATCGCCGGACTCGGGATCATAATGCGTAATATCGTTATCCGTCAGCGTGGCCTTGCCGTCTCCATCAGTACCGGTGGACTCGATATCGCCGTCGGGCACAAGCTCGTTGGTCTCACCCGGAAGCATGTAGGGATCTTCCAGGATCAGTTCCTCGCTGACCACCACACCGCCTTCGATCTCAAGCGGTCCCCTGATGGAGGCCGTTCTTTCTTCCATCGCCGGGAAGACCTGGGCGTCGCTTCCGTCCACGACGTTATCGTGAATAGCGTTGACGGTCACTTCCTGCGGTACGCTCCAGTTGTCAACCGTGAAAGTCAGGCTGTCGCTTTCAACGCCGTTAACATATACCTGGATCGCCTCACGCTCACCGTTGTTCGCCTCATCATCGAACGCGAGGTCGGAGTTATAGGTACGGGTTGCAATGGCGGCCACATCAACCGTGACCGTTTCCCCTTCCGCCGGCGGACTGGTCAAAACCACCGTGAACGAATCGGTGGTTTCGGCGTAACCGGTCAGCGCCATAATGTCATATGTGACTTCGAAACGGCTTGTATGGTCCACCGCTTCGGTAAGGGCGCTGTCAAACGTGAAGGTGCTGGTTTCCGGGGCATAATCGTCTATGGTGAAGGTCTGCCCCTGGCCGGTCCCTTCGGTGATCGTCAGAGTCTTTCCCTGAAGGCTGATCACATTGGGATTGATGATATGGTTCTGGAGAGTCGCGTTAAGCTGATAGGAAAGGCCCGTTTTCACGCCCGCGATCACATCCGCCACGTAATCATCCAGTGAGTCGGTGTAAGACCCCACTTCGATTCGGTAGAATCCGTCTTCTTCAAACGTATATTCCAGGAAGGGATCGTACGCAGTGTTGCTTCCCTTATCAACCCAATCACTGTAGTTGCTGGTTGCCAGCACTTCATTGCTCTCGTTATCCACCAGCTGGAGATAGAGACTGGTCAGCAGCTCGTGATTGACAACCGACGTTCGCAGCTCAATCGTGGTACCATCAAAAAGCACATATTCCGTGTAAACAGGTTCCTGAATGATACTTTCGAGCACATTGCCGTAGTCAATATCGAAAATCCCCTGTACGGTGCCGTCGCCCCTGGTGGGTTCAACTGTGTCGCCGGCCAGGCCAGTCAGGGAAATCTCGGCACCGCTGACGGAAACGACAACTCCATCCAGTTCCGGAGCGGCGTCGAGCACTGATGCCAGTTCGGAAGCAATGTGGCTGAGCGTTTCGCCGGTCTCCTGCGCGGTGTATTCGTAAGCATTCCCATGCACCGTCACCGTCCACAGTTCCCCTTCCAGGACCAGTCCTTCCTTTTGCAGGGTGATGTCGGCATTGATCCAGTGATCCCGTGTATCCGGACTATTATCAGCCGTCCTGGAACCGGCGGCGACCCGCAGTTGTTCGATCTTTTCCGCTGTGACCGGTGAACCGTCGGAATCGGTCACCTGCAAGGTATCACCGGACACAAAAACGGTGTAAAAATCATCGATGATAGCCGCGAGTCCTTCGGCCACGTCGTCAAGATCGCTGTCGGAGCCTTGAACCACGTAACTGTCATAGGTGACGCCGTCGATAGTCAGTGTCCACACATCGTTCTCGGCGAAAGACCCGTCGAGCTGAATACCGGTGACCCAGTCGCCTGCAACCCGACCGTTAAAATCGGCGTCACCATCAACGGCAGCTGGAGTAATCGTGAAATTGATGTCCACGCTGACGTCCTCAATCGTCAGCGTGTTCGTGTCGGCATTATACGAGGCGGATGCGCCGATATCGCCGGCAAACCAGGCACCGATATCGTCGACATCGATAACTCCGTTACCAGCCCCGACTGTATAGTCATCAGCGACCACATGGGTGTATGTAGTCTCCGTGCCGTTCAGCGGCGTCATCGTCAGGGACCATTCTTCACCCGCGTTGACCGTTCCGTCCAGGACAATGTCGGCCTGAGAATAATGACTGGCGGTACTGCCGGCCTCAT
Source organism: Deltaproteobacteria bacterium (assembly GCA_011056825.1). Lineage (GTDB taxonomy): Bacteria > Desulfobacterota > Syntrophia > Syntrophales > UBA2210 > MLS-D. The sequence continues at coordinate 20,357 of DSBH01000137.1, forward strand.
TGAAATTCAATTCCCCCGGCTCTGGGGCGGCAACGCCGGCTTCGGCGGTAAAGGCCGTTCCGTCCGTTTTTGTCACCGTAAGTGCGCCGGCACCATCGTAAAGAACCGTGAAGTCCGCGGGAATAGCGGGCGTAGTCGTGTTGGTTGCAGTGGCAAACGCATCTCCCACATCATCGATATCATCACCTGTCTGAACAATATATTTATAAGCAACGCCGTCCAGGGTCAGGGTCCAGGTTTCGTCTACCTGGGCCGAGCCGCCCAGGGTAAAAACAGCCTGTTCGTAATCACCATCCGTACTATTGACTTCGTTGGCAAAAGTTACCGTTCCGCTGCCGCCTACGGTAAAGTCATAAGAAACAAACCCGTCTGCGTTGGAAACCGCCAGAGTATCGCTGTCGCCATTATAGGTAACCGTGAAGCCCGCATCTGATATATCCGTATTGTTCTCAAACCATTGTCCCACCTCGTCTACATCTTCAATATGGGAGGCGGGAGGACCGGTCGTTGTCGTGGTGCAAGTATAGGCCACGCCATCAAGGGTAAGGATCCATTCTTCACCACTTGACGCATCCGCCACGGCCGTGCCGGACAGGTCAATATCAACGGACTCCAATGCCGGGGAACTGCTGTCCAGGGCTATCGTCCCCTGAACAGATGCGGCGGTAACGCTGAGGGCGACATTGACGCCGTCGGCATCCGTGATGGTCAGGGTCTTTGCGGTATCGTCATACGAAGCGGAAGCGCCGATCTCATTTTCAAACCAGCCGCCGACATCGTCAATATCGACATCCAGGTCTCCGTCGAAATCGTAATCTGCGATGGTATCATCATAACTATAGCTTGTAACCGTGTCATCCGCCGCAGTCAGGGTCAGAACCCAGGTTTCCCCTTCATGCACCGGTCCGGACAGATTCACCACCGCCTCGGACCAGTAGCTCACGTTGCCGCTGACACTCTGCGTAGCGCCGGCCGGCGCCTCGGTGACTTCCAGGTCGACGGTGAAACTCTCTCCGCTGTCTCTGCTTACTGTCACGGCATCGCCGTCCGCGATGATTGTATAGCCGGCCGGTGCGGCACCCTCGAGGCCGTCGGCGATATTCGCGAGGGAATCACCGTAGGCGACCTCGTAAGCGCTGCTCGCGCCGTCGGGAAGATTCAGGGTCCACATCTGGTTGTGAACGGCCGTACCGACAAGGTTCAGGGTAACCTCCTGCCAGGAGGTCGCCTCCGCCTCATTGGTGTCGAGCGACGTGCCGGTAATCGCCGCGGTCGCCGACGGGCTGGTCCCGGCTTGCTGAAAGCCCAGGGTAAAGCCGGCCGCGTCGGTCAGCCGCAGGGTATCATCGCCGATCCGCTCCGGCGCGTACCCGGCGTCTATACTGGCCACCAGTCCGTCGATAACGTTTACCAGCGTATCGTCCGTCTGTACTTCATACTCAACGGGATTGCCGTTTATCACCACCGTCCACACATTCCCGTCCACGGGGATGATCGGATCGAATGTGATATCCGCGGCGGAAAATTTCACTCCTCCGGTGGCCAGCGTCCGCGTGACGGTTCCCGCCGCCTGGACCTCCTGGGTTACGCCGCCGAACAGGAAGCCGTTGGGGTCTTCGATATCCATAACCGTCGAATCGGTTTCGTTCAGAGAAGCGGTGTAGGTATCATAGACGTCGGTATCATCATTAATTTCACCCGCCAGGCCGTTGATCACGTTGGCCATGGTGGTGTCGGTATCCGCGACGGTATACGAGTATTCTTCCCCGTTGAGGGTTATCGTCCAGACATCACCTGGCGTGACGTCACCGTTCAGCCTGATGCCCGCTTCGAGATAGTACGTACCCCCGGCCGTTTCGCCGCTCACCACGCCCGCCGTAGGCTGGAGCATGCCTTTGGTGATCTCGAAGGAATAATTGTCCCAGGTGCCGTTGCCGTTGCCGATGACTGAAGTATAGGCGGTGTAGTAATCGATGAACCCGCCTTCCGGATTTTCCCGGTCGCCGATATCGGGATTGAAATAGGTGTACCAGTAATCGTCGACGTCGATATCCTGGGCGGCATTGTTACCCGCTTCATCCTCATACTGCGGCTTCGCCTCGAAGGTGAAGGTATCCACTTCGTGGTTCTCCAGCGAGACATGAAGATCGTAGTCCGCGCCGGGGGGTATTTCCTCTCCCTTTCCCAACAACCATCCCTGCATGTCGCTTACTTTAACCAGATAGGTGCCCGGCTCGGACAGATCCGCCTCCAGGTATGCGTCGAACCAGGTCGAGCTGACGGCCGCTCCATAGTCCGGGTCACTCAAGAACCCGTCTCCAACGGTGTTCCCGTCCGGACCGGTCAGTTTCAGCGCGGACATCCACCAGACCGAATCGGCCCCCGTAACGGGATCAATTTCAAAGCCATGATCGACATCGAGGACGACGTTGACAGAACCGGACGATAAATCGAGCATCTCCTGGGTTACTTCAAAGGAAAAATAGTCAACGCTGTCGTCACCGGTGGCCCGAACCGTTATATGCGGTATATCCCGGGAAGTGTTCGCGACGGTATCGCCTATCTCGTCGCTGTAATTCAGTCCCCAGTCTCCCAGTTCCAGGTTCTGCGCGACATACTGTGAATCGTTCCCGGCGAGTTCATTAATCACTGATGTACCGAAATCGGCCACAATCGACGTGTCGCCCGCATTCGCCGTCTGGCTGGCCTGTCCCTCTCCGAGGACGACTTCCTCGGTCGGCTCGACCACGTCGGTGGAACCGCCGTCCTGGAACACATAAATCCCCGGAGTACCGTCAATAATTTTCACATCCACGTGGGACGCGTCGACACCGTCGTAATTGGTGCCTTCCGTGGTGGAAACATCATGGGTAACGCGGGCGAAATGGGTGCCTTCGGCAACGCCGTCGTCGACAGCACGGACATAGACATCCTGCTGCGTATCCCAGTTGCCGGGCGTAAAAATCAGTGAGTCGACCGGATTGCCGTCCACGTCCTCAAGCTCGATCTGGCCGTCGGACAGGTCGTTGAGCGTGACCGTCACATCGGCGTCCGGCATGGAGCTCAAGACCACCGAATAGCGATCCCGTTCCGCGATCTCGCCTTTTTCGAATACCACCGTCTCGTTCGCCTGCTGGGCGATTACCACACCGGGAGTGTCGTTATCCACCACTTCGACCGTCAGGCTCGTGGTTGCCAGACCGTCATAAGCATCTCCGTCATCCGGCGACCGCCCCTGGGCGACGCTGTGCTTGATCTCGTAGGTCTGCAACCCTTCGGCGATATCGTCATCGACCGCCGTTACGGTGATGATCTGTTCGTTGAACCAGTTGGTGTCATCGAACAACAGGGTGACGCCTTCTTCGTTGCCGTTGAGAGCTACTCCCCTGGCTCCTTCTTTCATAGCCTCTTCCGGGGGAAGGGTGGCGCTGGCCGTCACCCGCACATCTTCTTCCGGCGGGCGCGTCAGCGCGATTGCGTACTGGGCCATGATCATGCCCGCGGGGGCCGCGGCACCGTCCTCGAACACCCGCAGGGACCCTTCAAGCATGCGCACAACGATGCCCGCTTCGTCGGCGTCGGCCACATTGACGGACACGTCCCCGGCGAAAACGCCATCGTAGTCCGACGTACCGTCGGTGCTGCTCGCCAGCAGTTCCACCAGTCCGCTGTGACCCAGCAGATCATTGCTCACCACCGAAATGGGCTCCCCGTTTGTCCCGCCTCCCACGTTGAAACTGTCGCTGCCCAGCCCGCCGATAAGGGAGGTCTCCACATATTCATTCGTTGAAGCGATGAAGAACGTATCGTTCCCCTCCAGGGCGTTGACGACCACTTTTTCAATACCGCCATACTTGACGAATAACCCGGCACCGTACACACCTCCGTCGGTCACGACGAAGTCATCGCCGAATTCGGTACCCACAACAGTCAAGGTATCCAGTCCGTCGCCACCCTGGATATTTACGGGGGCGTTTACGGTGTAGGAAATAAAGTCGGCGCCCTGACCACCGTTGATGTTGGTAAACGGCGCTTTGATATCATCGGGGTCAACTTTGACAAAGGCCCTGATGATGAACGTGTCGTTGTCTTCATCGCCGTTGAGAGAAAGGGTTGCCAGGTTTCGATAGACCGTGAAGGAATCCTCACCGATACCGCCGTTGAGGGTCGCGGCGTGGCTGATGCCGTTTGACAGGTATCCCTTCGTGGTCAGGGTGGTGTCAAAACAGTCCTCGGGGGCGAGACCGGCGGCTTCGTCCCGGGGTGACTGGAACATCTGTCCCACCTGGAACGTGTCATCACCTTCGTCGCCGTACACGGTCACCGGAGAGTTGGTATCGTCGAACACGAAGGTATCGTCACCCTGCCTGCCGTAAACGTACACGCCGGCGTTGATATCGCCGTTGTAGTTGACCCGCTCCACGACGCCGTTTTCTACCGGGACCCGGTTTTCATCCATTTCCAGGCTCATGATGGCTCCCGGCCTGAACAGGAAATAATCGGTTTCATCAGTGGCGTAAATCCGGAGGCTGTCGTTGCTCAGGTCGCCGCCGGGGCTCTCGTCGTAGACGTTAAACAGAGCCGCGCCGTCCCCGTATAGTTCGATCTCGTACAGATCGCTGCCGCCGTACCCCGTCAGGGTCACGGCGCCGGTGATGCCGTAGAGCGGGTGAACCATGGGGAAATGGTCGTCGTCACTGTTACCGTAGATAAAAGCCTCGGTACCGATGACCGTTCCCGTGATATCGACCGCGCCGCCGTCGGCATCCGTTCCGGGGACGCCGTAATCGACGTACATGATGACATTTCCGGCGGCTTCAACATCTCCGTAAATCCAGAGGTCGTCGCCGGCCCGCAGGATAACGTCGCCGGTTTCGGCCCGCAGCACGACACCCTCGGGAATGATGATGTCG
>DSBH01000015.1 GCA_011056825.1 Deltaproteobacteria bacterium
ACGGGGACGTTGTAAAGGGCTGAACTCTGGTTGATATCCAAATTCTGCCGGCTGCTGACTGCCGGTTCGAGGCTGACGGCGCATATGTCGCCGTCGAGGGACGTGATGGTCCCGAACCGGTAGGTCGGCATCCATTTCTGCCAGCCGGGAAGCATGGCCAGGTTGTAGAAGACGCCCGCCGGCGTTCCGGCGATCGCAGGTTCAAGCCGGCCGTCCCGGGAAGGATTGAAGGCGGCGTTGCCGTTGTATCCGGGCTGGACAGCCACCGCCTGCCGCTCGCCGGGGATCTCGATCGTGCCCACTTCGCCGCTGAGGTTCTCGGTGAGATCGGCGCACCAGGCGGTGACCACGGGATCTTCCGGCACGCCGATGCCCTGAAGGAACGCTTTGCGCTTTTCCAGGGCAATTTTCGTGAGAATGGCAGCCTCTTTATCGCGGCCGTCTTCCATTGCCTCGATTTTGCTTTCACACATGACGATCTGTCTGGTCAGCGCGATGATGAGGGCCTCGATGCGTTTGGTGCCGAGCTTCAATTGAACCTGGTACTGCCCGCCTTCTCCCCCTGAGATGATGACGCCTTTTCCCATTATGTCCCGGTTACCTCCATGAACTGCTGTGCCACGCTGACCACGTAGGTGATCAGGTCGACATCGAAGGTATCACCGCCGCATATGACTGTATCACCCGGCCTGAGGAAGATGTCCGGCGTGGCGCACCGGTAGGTGTATTTCCCCCGGTAAAGATTCCGGGAGGTGGGATTCCTGAGCGTGACGGTCCTGCCGCCGGTTGTGGCGGTTCTATGGCCGGTGAGAACGATCGATCTGCTCCTGGTCCCCCGGGAGATGTTGATGTCCTCCAGGTCGGCCCGGATAATCTCCTCCCGCTGAAGCAGGATGCCTCCGGAACAGTAGTTCATAGAGACGATCATTTCGCCGTTCGGCCGGGCGGAGATGGCGGCGGCAGAGTCCGTGCCGGGCGCCACGACGGAAAGATAGGTGGGATCCCCGCTCCGGAGGCGGGCCTGAAAGCTGGAAATGGGGATGGCGACATCCGTGGTGCCGTCATTTCCGCCGGTCAGCACAAAAGTATAGGAGATCTCCGCATTTTCTATATTGAATTTGTTGATCGACGCCATGGCGAGCGCGGCGACGGCGCCGACGGGATCGAGAACAAGCCGAACGCGGGGAGCAGCCAGGAGGCCGCCCCGGCCGGCTGCGGCAGGGATCGTGATGTGAAGTGCAAGATCACCGTCCATGCCGCCGGTCGAACTGAGCGCCGGGATCTCCACATACCGGCCGATGAATATATCCGACAGGGATAAAACGCCCGTTCCGGCAAGCACCGGCATCAAAAGCTGAAATTCCGGATTTCCTTTCAGTGCTGACTCTGACGCTGGGACAGGTACATTAAGGGTTATAGCCATCGCACCGTCCAGGGATGAAACGGACGAGAGCGGATCGCACGAGACGGAACGACCGAAAAAGATCAAGAGCGTGCCATGGCCCGCCATGGCCGGAACTTGAAGGTCGACGTGAATATTGCCGTTGAGATTTCCGTTTGTTGAAAAGATGGCGCCTGAAACAACGATATCTCCGCCGGCGTCACAGGTGATATGCAATTCCGCTTTCCTGGCCCCGGATAAATAATCAAAAGTACAGGGAGTCCTTCGATTGGTAGACGTTGAGCCGTTATTTCTTATAACGACCATTAAAGCATTGCCGCTCGACCATCCGGAACGGCCGATTACGTCTTTAACAATGCTTGAGATGTCGGGAGAATTGTATTGTGATCCTTCCGACCAGGCGGCGGTAATGTTCCATCCCACCGCTGATGTCAGGGACAGACCGTCAAATTGCCCTGCCGTGGTCGGAGCGACGGCATCATCGGCATCATTCATGTAAATGTTGAGGTTTACGGGTGTCGTTGACTCATCCATATAACCAGTGAGCGTTATGTAAGCGCTCGCTATAGAGAACCCCTGCGGAATCGTAACATTCGGGAAGCGGATGAATAGATGACGATCGGCATAGTAGGACCCCATTACCATTTGATTGGCTGTTGTGTTCAAACTGGAAGAGTAGCGTTGTCCGTCATCGCCGGACGCAGCCGGATAAAATGTGCCCGATGCCATATATCACCCGTACTATTCGTTTTGACCATCCGGAAAGCCAGGCCGTCAGCTGACATTGACCTCCAGGTTCTGGAGCTGGAAGCTTGACCCGTCGGGGACGGTGTAGTCCGTTCCGAAATCGATGCAGCCGACAACAGTATCATCCGCCGTCGTATCATCGTAAATAATCGCCGCGCCGGTCGGCCCGATATCGCCGCCCGAGGCGGTCCAGGTCACATTATCGAAGGTGGCTTTCCCCTTGTCGTTGACGTCGTCCTCGGAAACCTGCGCATTGGCCAGGGTCTTGTCGTCCTGGGTGTAGCCGTTGCCCGTGGCAAGCTGGTTCGCCGTCACGTCGGCGCGGGTGGCGTGGGCGTCCCTGTCGAAGGCGAAGGTGGTGTTCATCAGGATGATCTTGAACGTGTCGGCATCGAAGTCGATGTTCCCCGACAGCAGCTGGAACTTGTAATGATTTGAGAGCGTGCAGGTAATGGCCATGGTTTATCCTCCTATGCAATCTTTTCTTTCGGCAGAAATCTGATGTACAGTTCGCCGTCCTGGATCTGGATCTTTTCGATCACGCCGGCGTACAGCCCTTCGTCGAGGGAAAGGTGGATCAGGGGCTGCTGCAGGAAGAGATCCCTCACAACCGGCCATTGCTCCTTCATGCCCGCGGCATAGAGTTCAAAGGTCCGGTCGCCTTCGGAACAGCCCGAATCGATGAGCACGACGCCGCCGTCGAGGGTCTGTGTCCTCGAGATCCGCCGGGTCGCGTCCGCCCCGTCCCGGGATTTCCGGATTCTCCGGAAGACGGCGCTTCCCCCTTCATGACAGTCGATGGTCGAGATCACGAACATGGGCTATATCCCCAAGAGAAATTCCGAGCCTTCTTCCGTGGCCCGGACCTGGATATTCTCCAGGATCTTCCACATGAAGGCCTCGATCTCAGGTTCGAGGCCGTCGCCGGTGACGGTGATCAGGGCGTCGCCTTTGCGCAGCCGGTCCAGTTTGAGGTCGTTCATCTCGAGCTGCTGCTCGATGAGCTGCTTCTGGAGGCCGAACTGCTCTTCCCGCCGCCGGTTTTCGTCCCTGAGCTGGCTGCTGAGCTCCCACTTCTCGCCGATATCGAGATCGCCGCTTCCCATGGTGCCCCACAGGTCGGACAGGAGATCGCCGGAGCTCTTGATGGCGTTGTCGATGGAACCGAACATGGTCTCGATGATCCTGACCTGTCCCTCGATCTGGGCGATTTCCAGCTTTGCGTTCCATTCGAAGGCCGTTTTCAGGACATCCGCCTTCGCCTTCACGTCGTCGAGGTCGTCAAGTGTGGTTTTCTTGCTTGCCCGGTCGACCGCTGTGCCGACGATGTAACGGACCTCGCCGTCCCGGTATTCTTTATCGCCGAAGGCGTTTTTCGGGATGTCCCTGAGCGTGCCGGTGACGGTTTCGACGCCGGCATCGTCGATTTCCGGCCTGATCACCAGATCGGACAGGGCGCTGTCGAGATAGCTGTTCAGTTCCTCGACCTGCGACGTCAGACCGAGGAGGGACTTGATGTCCTCCGCCGCCTCCGATGTCCCGGAAACCGTTATGTGTGTTTCCACTGTTTCGGGAGTGGCTTTCAGCGATTCATGATAGCTCCGGGCCGTTTCCTTCGCCTCCTGGAAGCGCCGTTCCGTTTCTTCAAGGTCCCGGTTGAACAGCCGCTGGTTTCCCGACCAGTCGAGGATCCCGTCGGACCATTCGATGACCTTTCCCACGGCATCGCCGATGCCGGGGACGAAGTGATCAATGACCTTCCCGGCGGCATAGCCCACGCCGGCGGCAAGTGTGCCGCCCGCGGCGACCCCGAGGGCCGTCACGCCGGTGGTGAGCGTCGCCGAGGATGCCGACAGCAGCCCCGCTGATGTCACCAGTTTTCCCATGCTTGCAACGGCATTGACGGCGGATGATCCCGCCATGACCGTGAGCGCTCCGGTGAGCAGGCCCAGGTTGTTGACCACCGTATTGATTCCCTTGCCGAGGCCGATGATCGTGCCGGTGAGATTGGCCGTGTCGCCGTCCATCTGTGAGAGTTTCTCAATGCCGCGGCCGACGGCCTGGAAGAACGGCGTGAGCCCCTCGATGACGCCGGCGGTGGCCCGGGTGAGCAGTTCCATCAGATCGACCACCTTCTGCAGGGCCTTTCGGAGCCCTTCCGGCGTTGACAGGTCGATCGGACCGGTTATCGCCTTCACGGCGTCCATGAAGGCAGTGCCCAGATCCCGGTAGGAGTCGATCAGGCCTGAAACGTCGAGGCCCTGCACCGCTTCCGGAAGGTTTTTGGCAATAACGGCGAGGACGTCGGCAAGGTTTCCGCCGAATGCGTTCAGGGCGTCAAAGATGGGATCGAAGGCCCCGCCGCTGAGGCTGAAGCTGATGCTCCTGAACAGGCCGGCCGCCTCGCCGGCGATATCGCCGTAGGTGTCCATCATCTTCGTGCCCGCCTCGATGAGGGTGGCATGGACCGTATTGGCAAGCGTCTGGTTGACCTGGGAGAACCGATCGGCCATTTTCGCGAAGGCCCCGTCCGTCGCGTCGGTGGCATTCCGCATTTCCTCGAGAGCGCCGGAGAATTTTCCCGATGAATCGGCGCCGAGAACCAGGGCGGCGTTCAGGCCCCGGACATTGCCGAAAAGGCTGGCCATGATCTCCACATTGCCGCCGGTCGCCGTGTGGACATCCTTCAGGACGCCCTCGAAGCCTTTTGTTTTCAGGGCCGTGGCGTTGAATTCGATGCCGAGGTCAGCGGCGGTTTTCGCCGCCTCGCTTGACGGACTGATGATGCCGGTGAGCGCCCCCTTGATAAAGGTGACGGCTTCCGCCGTGGGAGCTCCCGCGGCGGTGAGTGCCGCGATGGCCGACGTGAGGGTTTCGATGGGAACGCCGGCATTGGCGGCAATGCCGGTGACGCTGGACAGCGACTGGGCCAGTTCCGGGATCGTCGTCTGTCCCAGCCTGACCGTGGTGAAGAAGACATCGGAATAATGCCCCGCTTTGTCGGCGCTCTCGCCGTAGGCGTTGAGCGTGCTCGCCAGGAGCCGGGTCGTGGCTTCCAGATCCGCCCGTCCCGCCGTGGAGAGTTTTTCCGACGTGTTCAGGAGATCGAGCGCATCGGTGTATTTCGTTCCCGCGGAAATGGCCGTATAGACGGCGGCGTTGATGTCGTCGATGCCCGCCGTGGAAACCTTGGCATAATCGAGGATGCCCTGACGGAAGGCTGCCAGTTCGTCATCGGTGGCGGTGATGAGGGTGGAGATCTCGCCGAAGGCGTCGCCGAACTGCCCCGCCTTTGTAATGGCCAGGACGATGCCGCCGGCGGCGAGGAGATTCACCGCCGCATTGACCGCCAGGATGGAATCGGCCAGCGCCGCCAGGGGCGCCGTCACGTCGGCGACGCCGGTTTTCAGGCCGCCCAGGGCGCTTTCAATCCCCCTGACGGTGCCGCCGATCCGGTCCGTCCCCTGAAAGATGATTTCGATGGTTTTCTGCAGATCCGCCACGGATCACCTGTTCTTTGTCTGCGTGTAATACCGTTCCCAGAGTTCCATTTCCGTCATGGTGAGATATCCTTCCGGGAAGAGGTCGGGCCTGATCTCATAGAGAAACCGCCCCCTGACCGCGGCAAGCGACAGGGCCGCCCTTACGTCGCCGCGATGCCAGAGGGCTTCCGCTTTCCCGGCACGTGGCCGAGTCCCGTCAGCTCGAGGATCTTCTGCGAGAGGGCATAGAAGTTGACCGGGAAGTACCTGCAGAGCCAGAGGACGTTGTCCAGCTTCCAGTCCGGAGGATCCGCCAGCCCTGTCACGACGTACTCCGCCTTTTCGGCAATGTCCTGGGGGACGTCGTCATCGACGCCGATGAGCTTCCGGATCGATTCCTTCACATCGTCGCTCCGCTGCGATACGATGCCCTCCAGGATGGCCCTGATGTTCCGGTTCCGCGCCGCCGCTTCCTTGGCCCTGCCGATTTCGATCCCTTCGAGGCACCGGACGGTAAAGACGGCATTCTCTCCCTCATCGAAATAATCCTTGAGTTCCGACATATCCACGTCCGCCGTCCGGGGTTCGAACGTTTCCTTCATGAACCGCTTCGTATCGAACATTATGAGATCACCCGCTTTCCTTCCTGCTCGGCCGAGATGGTGCATTCCGCGCTGATGGCGTCGCCGGCGGGGAAGCTCTCTTTGATGCCAAGAATCCCCTGGCAGAAGATGGCCGGCGTTTTCAGGCGGTGCGGCCGGAATTTGAACCAGAGGTTCGATCCTTCTTCAGCGAAGAGGCTGTCGGTGATCCCGTCGCGGCATGAGAAACTGAACGACCCGCCGCCCAGGGACCGGGACGCCGAGCCGACGGTCCCGCCGTAGACCTGTGTCGAATTGACGGTGTACGAGGTGGCGGGCCTCACGAAATCATAGGCGTTGGGGATCTCGGCGAATTCCGGCGTGGCGTAGCTCGCGCAGACTTTTTTCGCGGCCTTCGTGGATCCGGCATCGTCGGAATGGATCAGGGGCAGCGCCGCGTTGAAGGTGACGCCGGCATATCCGATAACGCTGTTTTCCACGGCGATGCGGTTTTCCACCCAGGTGGGATAGGAATACATCTCGCGGTGGATCCCCGGAACCTGTTTGATTTCGTCGGCTGCAATCGGGGCGGGCGTCTTATCTGATATGTGGATCTGGGCGATCTCGATGCTGCCCGTGGGGATCCAGGGCGGTCCGCCCGCGGCTCCTCGCGTATCGGAAAATGATTCGCCTTCCGTTCCGTCAATGACGGCAATGGCACCGGCAGACGTGACGGTAACCGAATGCCTGGTGAAATTATGCGTGGACCCCCGGGTGATCGATTTATCTGTGTCAGCGGCAACATTGGTATTGACCCCCGCCAGGTAACAGGTCAGGGCCGCCACATCAACCACATCGTCACTTCCCGATGCGGCGGGGGTGACTGCGCCGCCCGTTTCCAGTCCGTTCGGCCTGACCTGGGCTTCATATCCCGCCTTGTCCGACCAGAGTTCGTCCGATGATAAAAATGTTTTATGGTCGCCCGTATCGGTCAGGGCCGCCATGGATACGGCATTCTGACCGGCTTCGTATTCGAGTATTGCGTTTTCGGCTGACGGCATGATGATACCTCCTGTCGTTTATGTGTTATGGCTGTGAGTAGGGATCTCCCGCGGTGATCCGATAGGTGATGTTGAACAGGGCGGCGGCGCCCACGGCGATTTCCCCGCTTTCCGGATAGTCATCCGTTCCGCCCGATTCGTAGTCGATCCGTTCGACCAGTGTGCCGAAGATGCGCTCCCGGGCCTCCGTGCCGGTCATAGCGCCGGCGGCGGCGCAGACATTCGATTCCGTTCCGACGGAGAGCGTTTCCGACGGCAGAAACCGGCCTCTGACACGCCGCAGGGTGAGAGTTCCCGCGGCGTCTTCCGTTTCCCAGGATCCGGAGGTCACCTGCACCCCGGCCACGAATCCCGAGGCTTCCGAATCATCGCCCTCGATGATGTCTCCGATCTGAATCACATACGGGCCGCCGCTCGAAAACGGCAGCGTCCATGTGATGCCCGTCATGGCCTCGATGAGGTCGGCAAGGATCCGCTCGGAAACAACCGACGGATTTTCCGATTCGAACAGGGCAAGGCCGCTGATGCGGACGGGCATGATCAGGACCGTGTTGCCGTACTCCTTCGCGGCTTCGTCGGGATGGGGCCAGACATCGATCGCCGGGAGTTCGCCCGGGTCGAAGATCTGCCGCACCCGCTGGACGTTGGCTCCGCACTCCGTGTTATAGCCGCTTGCCTGACGGATCTCGGCTAGGCCTATCAGAAGTTTTTGTATGATCTGTTCGCGTATCGAGTTCATAATCTGCTCAGTTCGTACTTCAGCTGCTGGTCGATGTTTTTATGAAGCCGCTCGTCCGCCTGGTTCCGGATCTTCTTCAGAACGGTCGGCTTCCCCATGATGTCGGCGACCCGGGGGCCGGTGAGCTTTTCCACGGGCAGGCGGTATTTCTTCGGCAGCGCTCCGTAGGCGATAGCCCGGCGGGCGGACTGCCCCCTGCCTTTATACTTCCGTTCCCAGATCTGTCCGGCGCCGGCCGCGGCGGCATAGAAGGCGTGTTTCAGGACCGTGCGGCCGCTGCTTTTCAGCACCTTCACCGAGACGCCTGTCTTCCGTTGCGATGTGCTGAATTTGATGAGGGACTGGGGTTTGTCGGAGCAGACCACCCGGGCCGACAGGCTCCTCACCGACGCTTTCCGCGTGGAAAAGGTTGCCATGACATCTTTCTTTTTCAGAGTGACAATGCTCCGGATCTCCCGGTCCGCATCGGTCCTGACGCCGTCGAGGGTCTTGTTGACCGCCCGGGAAAGGACTCTCGGCGCTCCGTCCCTGACGCCGGACAGCAGTGCCATGACCTTCAGCCGGTCCGTTTCGTTCATGGCGAGGCTCATATCGCTCATGTCGCTTCCCTCACGGTGCAGGTAATAAAGATCCCGTTGTTGCCCGGCGTATCTTCGACCCGGTAGGCTGTGTCGCCGACGGTAAAGGTTTCGCCCCGTTCCGGCGGTTTCCCGAGAACATGCAGCAGCGCCTTGAGCCTGAGACCGGGCCCGTAGATCTGTCCGCCGTACCCGGAGGGCTGCCGGTCCGGATCGCGGCTGATATGAACCCTGCAGACGATTTCCGGGCCTTCATTCGGCGTGTAGACCGCATCGACGGCGTTCGCCGTGAGGATGTCTTCTCCCGCTCTGCGGAATATGGCTGCACTGTCTGCCATGGGTTTCCTCATTTCGCGCCGGGCGCTATGGTGATAGAGGCATCCCCGTTAATGACGACCCGGTCGACATGTCCGATCCGCATGACCGGGGGCGCGGGCGTTCCCCACGTCACTTCATTCGAAAAATCGCTCTCGTACCCGTCGGTGTTGTAGGCCGTGGCGGCGAAGTAATATTTCGCTCCGGCTTTAAGGTCTTTGACGACGTATTCCGTCACGTTGCCGACGTCGATCGGCTCGCCGTAGGTCCTCGGCGCCGTGCCGTAATAGATTTTATAGCCTCCGATGTCCGGCTCCGAATTCGGGTCCCACTGAAGGGTCACGTCCGCGCCCAGGGCGGCGGCCGGAAGCATCAGTGCGGCGATGATTGTTACGATTGCAGTTCGTAAGCTCGTAAGCTGTTGAGCTGTTAAGATATTTTTGAGTGCGTTCATGGATTGTCCCTTTGCCTTTCCCGTTTCAGCTCGTAAGCTGTTGAGCTGTTAAGTATTTATTCTTATGAGCTTATGAACTCATCAGCTTATGAGCTCATATCTATTTACAGATCGCTTCGATGATCATCCGGATCGCGTCGGGGCAGAAAATGCCGATGACGATCAGCACGCTGACGATGCCGGCGACGATGATCGCCGCGGTCCGGGTGTTCATGTTTTTCAAAAGTTCGATGACTGTTTTCATGGTCGCGCCATTCAGTCCGGCACGCACCATCCGTCGAAAGAGATATCGTTTCGTATCGGTCATGATTCAGCTCCCTGATGATAGTTTGATGCCGCATGCCGCGGCGACGCCGCCGAGGACGCCGCCGAGAAACGCGCAGACTTTGTCGAACAGGGCTTTTTTTTCGAGGGCCTTGAGACGGCTGTTCATGGCCTGCAGCGTGGAGTAGATGTACCAGTCGCGCTGTTCCGGCGTCGCTTTCTCCCAGTCTTTCTCGTTGATGACGATGAATCCGTTCGGCATGGCCGCTCCCCCGGGTCTGAACAAAGAACAGAAGATTATACCTTCGTCAGCTTCACCAGGACGCCCGGCCGGTAGCAGATCGGCAGGGGGTTGGACTGGCTGTGCAGATCGATGCCGCGCCCGAATTTGCGCTCTTCCTGCTTGGCATACAGCTCGATCCCGATGGTATTGGCCGTCTCCACGAAATCCGCCGGCGCAAAGATCGTCTCGAAGGTGCTCATGGTGCCCTCGGGATAACAGTGGGCTTCATCCCCGGCAATAAAGGGCATTGAGGCGCCTTCCGGATTCGTCGCCGTGCCCCGGTATTCCTCGAAGGTGATGCCGCCGAAGCTGAAGTTCTTGCGGGGATCCCCGCCGAGACGGTCCACCGCCGCCGCATGATTCAGAAAAACTTCCTTGACCGATTTGTGGCCGATCAGGCCGTCGAAGAACCCTTCGGAACAGAGGCAGCGCACGCCGGTGGAGACCTCGCCCCTGAGGTTGTCGTCAATATGGCGGAGGACGGTTCTGCATTTGGCCGCCACGTTGGTGGTGTCCGTCGTCAGGGCGAAGCCGACCGTCTTCGGGGCGATGCCGAATTCGGTGTAGAGGTTGTAGAGGGTGGAGCCGTCGGCATCGAGAATGATTCCCTTGAGGGCTCCCATCCTGAGGTGTTCCAGGGTGATGCCGTGCTTGTTCCGCATGGTCTGCAGATGGTCGTTCACGATTCCGGCAAGGGTCTCCATTTCGGTTTCCGATCCGAATGCCCTGATCCCCTCGTATTCCGAGGGAAGGATGACATCGTCATGGGGAATATGAGGGATGGTGAATGACCTGACGGTGCGCCTGCCCCTGGTCCCGACCGTTCCCGGCGATCCCGGGGGCATGGTGGGCAGCAGGTTCAGAACGCCGTTCTTCTCTTCCACGATAATGGAGCGGGTCCTGACGCCCTTTCCCGGCATGAGGTTCAGCTCCCGGATCCTGCCGTAATTGTTCGGGAGGATGTTGATCGCCCTGGTAAGCGACACCATGTTGAATGCGTCTGTCTGAAATGGATTAAGCATGGTCTGTATCTCCTTTATGCTGAAAGTAATCGGTTCCGTGTTACGCGGCGAGGCGCGTGATGATGCCAGCCGCTTTCAGTTCGGCCAGCGCCGCGGCTTTCTGATCAGCGGTTGCGCCGTCGGGCCAGACAAGGTTGTCCGCGTCGATGATGGCATCCCGCACGATGGCCACTCCTTCCACATCACCGCCGGATGCGTCGTACGCGGCGATGACAAAACCGCAGGCGTTCTGCGATCCGTCCACGGCGGCAAAGTCGATTGCAGCCGCTTTCTCGGAGCCCTGTGTGACCTCGATGGCGAAATAGTCGCCGATTGCGTTGTATCCGGCGGCATAGCTGATGGTCAGATTGATCTGCGGATCGGTGAATGAACCGGTCCCGCTCGTTCCCATGGTGACAGTCAGGTCTCCCAGGACCGCGCCGTCGGGCGCCTCGATTCGCCAGACACCGTCAGTATCAACGGCATTCGCCGTGATGCAGGTGGCTTTATATGTGCCGAATTGTGTTTTCGCACCGCCCGCAACGCCGGTGCACTCGCCATTTGAGCCTGATTCGAGCGTTCCGGCGGTGGGAATGGATTTCGTCACTTTTCCGATAACGGCGCCCAGGGCCAGGTTTTCACCGGACAGGACGGTTACTGTCTCACGGGAATAAAGGTTGCTTGCCTCCCACTTGAGAATGTCGTTGAGTCTGTTTTCTTCCGTCAAGCTTCCCATGGTTATGCCTCCTTACCGGGCTTCAGCCCGTCTTTTTGCGTTGGCGATCAGCGGGTTGACCTCACCCGTTGTAAGTGCGCCGACGGTTGATCTGATTTCGTCCTTCCCGTCCCGTCCCGCCTTCGCGGCGATGACTTTCTTCCGGGCATCCTCGGTGCTCACGTTCTGCTCGATGAGGGTCAGGGCCATGTCGTTCATGCCGGCCAGCGAGCAGATTTCCATGACCTCCCGATAATACGAAAGCGCTTCCTTCCTGCCGTCTTCCCTGGCCTCCGCCGTGATCTTCTCGACACCAACAGCGGCCTCCTCCTGAGGAATATCCGTAAAATATCCCATCTCTCTGAGGGCGCTGTCCGCGTCATCCTTCGGCACGTCGGCGAGCGCCGCTTCCAGCCGTTCTCGTACTGTTTTCATTTTTCTTCCTTTCGTTTTCGTTGTTATTGTGTCGATCGCCTCGCTCCATGCCATGACATGGTCGGCCAGGCCGATTTCCGCCGCCCGTTTCCCCTGGAAAATGCCCGCTTCGGTTTCACGGACCGCCGTCGCCGTCATGCCCCGGTTCCGGGCCACCGTCTCAACAAAGAGATCGTAGACGTCGGCGATTTCGCTCTTCATCACGGCGTATGCCTCATCGGACAGCGCGTCATGCTGCGAAAAATCGTTTTTGCGGGCGCCTGAAAAGATCGGCGTGTATTTGAGCCCGGCCGCCGCGTTATATCCGCTCCGGTCGACATGGACGGCGATAACGCCGATGGAGCCCAGGCCGCCGGTACGGGGGATGAATATCTCATCCGCCGCCGAAGCGATCGCATAGGCCGCGGAATAGGACATTTCATTGGCAACGGCGTAGATGGCTTTGGCGCCCCGGGCATGGTAGATGTCATCAGCCAGGTCGAACACGCCCGCCACCTCGCCGCCGGGTGAGTCGATGTCAAACACGATTGCCGTCACCGATGAATCGTTCAGGGCCTCGTTGAAGCGTTCCCGGATGCGCTCATACGACGTCAGCCCCGACCAGGCGTTCATGCCGTACGAGCGATAGACCAGCGTGTCATACACGGGTATGACGGCGATTGATGGGCCGCCGTCCCGGGCCGACCGCAACGATGACGCGGCATACAGCCGGGGATCATCCGGCGTCACGCCCGGAACGTCATCCATGTCCAGCCCGATCCGCCCGCCGATCGCGCCGAGAATAACGTTGAGTTTATCCGGCGCCATGAGCAGCGGCGTGTTGATGATTCTGGCTGCAAATCGTGATAAGAGTCTGTTCTCGTTCATGGTCACTCCGTAATCGAGCCCCGGTCTTCCGCATCCTGCATGGCGCCCGTCTTTGCGGTGTACCGGGGATCGCTGTCAAAAATGAGGCCGAGCCTGTCCGCCCGGGCGTTGTCTTCGGCAACCTCGCTGTCGACCGCCTCGGGATCGCCGCCCCGTTCCGCGATGACCTGGCTGCGGGACTTGAACCCGTTGCGCACGTCCATCTGTTCACCCAGCCGGTCTTTCACCGGATCGACCCAGTCCCAACCGTCGGGACGCCAGGTCACGCTTTTATATTTCCGCCGGTTCTTCCGGTAGTCGGGGATCCGGAGCTCCCCTGACGCGACAGCCGTATCGAGCCAGTAATTGACGACGCGCCTGCAGAACTGATGGGCGATGACCTGGAGCTGGAGCATCCGGCAGCGACGCCGGAATTCCAGGAGGCCCGCCCTGATCGATGAGTAGTTGACGTCAGTCAGGTCCCCCGTGAGCTGCTCATAGGTGACGCCGATCCCCTGGGCCACGTCGCGGAGCTGCTGTTTCATCCAGTCGATGTAACTGCCGCTCACGTCATGGGGCTGGGAAAACCGCACATCCATCCCGTTTTTCAGAACGGGAAACTGACCCGGTTCAAGGGCGACGAGGGGCTGTCCCCCGACGGTTTCGCCGGTCTTGGTTCCCACCGGGGGAAAGCCGGCGTTGCCGTAGTCGCTGGGCGGCTGGATGATGAAGCCGCCGAACATGGCCGTGGTCTTCCTCCTGACCAGCTCGGCGTCGACGCACTGGTCGATCTCGCGGAGTTCCAGGATGATTGATGAAAACCAGGACCGTCCCCGGATCTGTCCCGCCCGGACGGGCTTGAACACGTGGATGATTTCCGATGCGGGGACGCGGACCCTGCCGCCCCGGGCGGTGAGAAACATTTCGCCGGGATGATCCCGGTGGAGCCAGTAGGCGGTCCGCCGGCCGATGGCGTTGAATTCGATGCCCATGCGGATGTCATTGCCGTTGGGGGCAACGCTGTTGTAATGCTCGTCAAGATGGTCCGCCTCGATGACCTGCAGCTGCAGCGGAACCGCGAGGCCGTCTTCCGGTCTCCGCGGCCTGAACCGAATCAGCACTTCTCCGGCTTCGATCAGTTCGTGCGTCACCAGCGACTGCAGACCGTAAAAATCGCAGGTCTCCGCGGCATCCGCCTCGACGGCCCAGTCGTTCCAGAGTTCCTGGATCTCTTCTTTGAGGTCCGGGCTGTCTTTGAGGCGCCGCCATCGCGGAGTGATGCCGTTGCCGATGAGGTTTGCCACGAAGGTTTCGACGGCGCTGTCGGCATGGGAATTGTTCCGGGTGAGGTCCCGTGCCCGTGATCGCAGTGTTGAGATGGAACTGTAGAGACTGGCATTGGGACCGGCCGATGACATTCCCCAGGCGCTGAGGCGCCTGCCGGTGGTTGCGCCTTCATAGGCGCCGGCGACGGCCGCCTGCGGTATTTTGTTTCCCCGGGCATCGACGATTGTGAGATATCCCATCAGAGTCCCTTGCTTGTTTTCGTGAAATAGATGTTCTGCTGATTCGAGGCGCCGGCCTGAAGCTCCGCCTTGATCTCGTTTTGCACATCCATGAGCTTCATCATGTCGGCCTGCTGGTACTGCACGGTCTCGCCGTCGATGGTGACGGCTACGACCCGCTCGCCGGCGGCGATCGCCAGGATTGCCGCTTTCACCGTGTCCAGATCGTCGTTCGTGTAGGCCATCGTGTCGGGCTCCTTACAAAAAAATGGGCTGTACTGAGACGGGCTCAGTATAACCCATGGTTTTGGCCGATTTTCATGTATGACCGCGAGGGACCAGATTAGACACGCAAACGACACATCTTTTACTCTTGACAGGTTTTTTGAAGAGGGAGTTTGAGGGGGATGAAATGAGGGTGTCTGCAGGTGACTATTCGGGGATCCGGAGTGCGTCGGGAAGATTAACGCTTTTCCCGGATGTTCAGCCCCCCGTCAGTCCGTAGGCGCAGGTTTCCGCTGATCGGGAAGAAGCTCCCACGTTCGCCCCGTCTTTGGAAATCCCTTCTAATTTTAGAGGAATGGGAAAGTTTAAGTTACCATTTATTTTTCAATGCCTTAAGGGAGATATCATTCTTGAAATAATCTCAACGATGTGTCAAGGTCATGGCAAAAAAAGGAGGGTACTGTGAAAAAATATATACTAGCAATATTTTTTGTCACGGGGATACTTTGCATGGTGGGAGTCAGCCAGTCATTTGGGGAAGATGGCATGGATGTAATGTTTGCAACTGAATCAAATAGCGTCTGGATTTTGGACAAAACCACACGTAATTTAATGTATTTTCAATACATGGAACAAGATGTCTGGAAATCAAATATTACAAGTGTGCCTGCGGAATTTAATCTTGAAGAATGCGATATAAATGCTGTCGGTAAGCGCGGAACGTGCCTCTTTATTTGTGACAAGTCCCAAGGGTTGGTTGTATTATTCCAGGCTTTGAAAGACCGCTCGGTGATAATGTATCCGTTAATATCTGCAAGGCAGGAATTAACGCGGCCGAGCACGGAGACAGAATCTGCTGCTCCCAACAAAAACAAAGAGATGGGGGAATGAGATGGCACTGCGAATGAAATATATATTGAATAGGGAAAATCGCAATTGCAAAAATTGAAGGTTGGCAGGAGGCTGTCAATATCATGAAGAATTCACTCGTAAACTCCCTTTTTGATTTATATACAGATAATCCCGATGAAGCCTCTTATCGAATAGCAGGTAATATATATGCCAAACGGTATTGGAAAAGTGGAAGGATGTATTTTTATTATACAGTAAACTTACGACTTACCGATGAGGATGAAAATATTGTTATGACTTTCAAAAATTCAGAACCTTTCTGTCAACCCAAGCTCGGTGACTTTACAGATGAAATTGTCAAATCAATGAGGGGCTTATGAAATTAACTTTGAAGGTTATGCGGAAGGTACTTGTACAAGCAACCAATTCAGTGGTTACCTTTGGTCAAGATGATGGTGATGTATTTGCCATAGATAACTTCAGGTTTTAATCGTTCCCGAGCCCGGCACGCTACTTCTTCTCGGTTTTGGGATTCTCGGTCTTGCATGTCTGCCGCTCAAGGTATAACTGGAAAGAGACGAGGAATCGAGGGTCTAAAAAATCCCGACAAGAAATCCCCTGGTTTAAGCCATGGGATTTCTTATTCTTTGATTCAACGATGATGATATCAAAGCGAATATCATCATTCTTAACGATGCCGACATTGTACGCCGGATTCCGCAGAACCCATGCTTGTGTTGGATGCACGATCCATCAAGCCTGCCTTTCATGTGTTTGAAATTTGAGGCATTACTGTATCGAATATCCTTCGGAAACAGTGGTTTGATACTTGCGCCTTTATGAATTTAAAAATATAAGTATTTGTAATGATCGATATAACTCAAGCATGCCACATCGTGGCATGCCTATTGCTGTACATTTTGAAAGATGGGTTTTTTCAAAATATGAATGCCGGTAATAATTGCAGGTGCAATAATCTCTGTTTCATGAGGAGGAAACCATGAAAAATTTAAGAAAAATGTGCTTCATTTATTTTTTACTGTTTACTTTTTCCGTGGCATTCCAGGTAACACCGTCACATGCTGATGAAAATGATGTAAACGGTACAAAGGATTCAGGAACGATGGCAAATGCGGCCCAAGTCCAGCATGCTCAAAATTTAGCTGAGGATGCAGCGCTTCGAGATCCCCGAGTTTCTTCTTTAAACGAATATCTGGCATACGCAGAACAGGAATTAAAGGATGCTGTTCTGTCAAAAGACCAGGAACGGATCGATGCGGCTCAAAAGGCTTATGATTCAGCGAAGGCGAATTATGAGAAAGCTTATGCCGAAGAGGTCACGGCAACGAGAGAAGAAATAGCAGCTATGAGAGAACAGGATATGGGGTGGGGAGAAATCGCTCACAAGCTTGGGGTTCATCCCAGTGTGCTGGGGCTTGGAAATGCAAAACAAAAGAATTCTTTACGGAATCAAGTGCAGGCAAGGGAACAGAAACAAACGACAAGCCAGGGCACTTCAAGTCAAGCCGATAAGGGCAAAGGTCTTGGATTGGGGCGCGCAGGTGATACAGACGGCAAAGGAAAAGGTCAAGGAAGTTCTGCCGGCCGTGGTGGCGGAAACAGTGGTGGTCACGGCGGTGGCCACGGCGGAAGCGGTGGTCATGGTGGCGGCGGTGGCCATGGCGGTGGTGGCCAGGGCGGTGGCGGTGGCAATAAGTAGTTTTGTGATTCAAAATTAAGATGAAGATGAGGCAGGTCCGAAGACAAGACCTGCCTCATTTATATGTAGCTGTTTTATATAAGAATCTTGTGATAAACTCCTACGATTGGAAGTCAGAATGAGGACTCATCAGCATCTTTTCATTTTGCAAAAAATACAAATTTTATCTTAATCACCTGCCCAGCCATATGTAAATCATCAAAAATGCTGAAAACTGTAAAATCAGGTGTAAAATTGTCGGAATTCTTTACAACTTTGAAATTTTGCTGTGATGCAGTGGTTGCAAGGGTTTCAGCGAATTTATACTATTGCGAAGCCAAAAAGTGTCGAACTGCTTTACAAACAGCAATCATGTTTTTCAAAGAGCATTCTTGAATATATCAATCAGACTGATAGGTTACGAAATTGGTATATATCTTGCTAATTTTAACATTATAAAATTTTTGAAAGGAGGTGAAACAAGTGACAAGATATTCGCGTTTCTTGGTATTGACAGTTCTTATAATTTTTATGGGGGCTGTAAGCGCTCAAGCGGGATTGATGGGATACTATTATAATTTAGACACAAGTCATCCCGATGTGGAAACTGATATAACCGGCCTGAAGACTGGTATGGTGGAAAGTAGCTTGACCGGCCCTACCCCGACTTTGACAGCATACGGGGCTACACTGGTTAATCAATTTGACTGGTGGGATAACTCATATTCTGCATTCTCAAGAGTTGATTCTGATGAAGATCTTAAGAATAACTTTGCATCTAGTTGGTTTCCCGTAAACGAGGGTCTTCCCGGCGATCCTCTTCATTTTGCCGTACACTGGACAGGACAGTTTTATGTAGCTGCAGACCAAAACTACAACTATACAATGGGTTCTGATGACGATTCATGGCTCTTCATCGATGATCAGTTGGTTCTTGACCTGGGTGGCATCCATGCTGTAACGTACACTAATTATAGTTTATTTCTTACAGAAGGCTGGCACGACATCGATATTTTCTTTGCTGAAAGGCATACCTCGCAATCAGGATTTCAGTTGAACTTCTTCAGCGATTTGGTTCCCCAGGCTCCCGAACCAAGCACACTGCTTCTCGTCGGTTTAGGACTGCTTGGTCTTATGGGACTCAGAAGAAAGTGATAATCAAATAATCTTTAAACAAAGAAAGCAGAGTCTTTGCAGCTCTGCTTTTTTTATAATTAGATTAGCATCTTTGTACAAAAGGAATATGCAAATCTACCTTGTACGTTTAGATGTCCAACTGATGAAAACTGATAACCATATAAAAAGGCAAGAAACGGGGGTCATTGACTATTGACTAAGCTTTCCCGTAATCAGATCTCCGTCGGTTTATATTGCAACCTCAAAAAAATTTCTACGTCTTGCAAATCTATGTTTCTGATATCACTTTTTTGAATACTATTTATTATGAAAATATATGGTTTAATCTTCAATTACATCCCCCATTCGTCCCCCAGCCTATTTTTACACCTTGTAACATATTGATATTATAATCTAATTTACATCGGTGTGTGGGTTCGATTCCCATGCACTTCCGCCAGTTTATCGTCGGAGAGGACGTGGTCCGACTTGGGGAACTGAATTGGCAAAAAGCAGGGGGTGGCTGAACATGGCCACCCCCTTTTTTTACGATATCTATCGTATGAATGGTCTTATTTCGTGTAGATCCGGTAGTCCACCACCGCTATCCCCTGCTCGTAAACCAGGACGGGGTTGAGATCAATCTGGTCGATTTCGGAATGATCCGATACAAGTTGGGATATTGCTTTCATGAGTCCCACAAGGGTTTTCATGTCTTTCGGTTTCTGACCGCGAACACCGGCCATCAGAGGATACCCTTTAATATCTCTCATCATCCCGAGAAACTCCTCTTCCTCGGCGGGGAGGAGACAGAACTGTACGTCTTTGTATATCTCCGTAAAGATTCCTCCCAGGCCGAACATGAGGGACGGACCGTACTGGGGGTCAGTCGTAACGCCCAATATCACCTCCAGCCCCCCCGGATTTGCCATGGGTGAAACGGTGACACCGTCTATGGCGGCCTGAGGAATCTGTCTCTTCACGGACGATACGATTTCTTCATAGGCATTGCGGACTTCATCGTCGCTGGAAAGATTGAGCCGCACGCCCCCTACGTCACTTTTGTGAGACACATCAGGTGAATCCACTTTCAGTACGACCGGCAGGCCTAGTTCTTCGGCCCGTGCAACAGCTTCGTCCGCAGAGACGGCTGAAAGTGCATCAACTGCGGGAATGCCATATTCCCTCAGCAGGGCCACGGCTTCGGAAGCCGGTATCAAGCGCAGTGATGTCGGCGCTTCGTGGATCTCTTTTACGGCGGATTTTTCTTCACGCTCGTCGAAACGAAAAAACTGATACAACGCCTTGATTCCCCGCTCGGGTGTGGGAAATGCGGGAGCTCCTTTTTGGTGCATGAGGGCCGTTTCCTCACGTTCGACATCGGCGCCACCACAGAAAATGACCAGTTCCGATTCGCCGGGGGTAACCATATCCGAGGCCCCGTGAATCGGGTCGCCAAACAGTACCACCATGATGTCGAATTCTGATCGGGCTTCCTTAATGACCCGGGCATACAGACTTGGATCGGTTATGGCATCGCCGGTGAGATCGACGGGGTTGCTGACACCGCAGTGATCCGAAAGGAAGGATCTCAAACGTTTCTGCAGCGACGCACTCGGGACAGGAACCTGAAATCCCAGTTTCTCCGCCGCGTCAATCGAAAGGATGGCGATCCCTCCGGAACTTGAAATCGTCAGCAGGCACTTTCCCGGAGGTTTTTTCATATAGGCAAGGATCTTGGCAAAATCATAAAGCTCTTCAAGCGTTTCGGCCCTGTGCACTTTATATTTTTTAAATATGGCATCGTAAATCGCATCGCTGCCCGCCATTGATTTGGTGTGACTTTCGGCGGCCTTCCGACCCCAGGCCGTCCGTCCGGCCTTTAAAATCACCACCGGCTTTGTCGCCGTTGACAGGGCCTCGAGAAAAACGTCCGGCCTTTTGACTCCTTCCATATAAAGGGCGATCACTTTGGTGTTCGGGTCATCGTTAAAATACCGAATGCAGTCCGATTCGTCCACATCGGCTCGATTTCCCAGGCTGACAAATACACTCACGCCGAGATTATCTTCGCTGGCCCAGTCCATCAGCGCCGCTCCGACTGTACCGCTCTGGGCGATAAATGCCATTCCCCCCTTGTTGGTCAACAGCGGCCAGGAAGCACAGAGCTTAGAATAGGGACTGTTGACCCCCTGACAATTGGGACCGATGACCCTGATGCCGTACCGTTCCGCGATAGCGGCCATTTCTTCCTGCAGTCTTTCTCCTTCTTCTCCGGCTTCTGCAAAGCCTCCCGTGACGACGATTGCCGCCTTCACCCCTGCTTCGCCACACTGGTGCAGTGCCCCCGGAACCATCCTGGCAGGAATTAATATAACAGCCAGGTCCACAGCTTCCGGTGTTGAACCGATATCTTTATAAACCTTCAGGCCCAGAAGTTCGTCCGCCTTTGGGTTGATCGGATAGATCGGTCCTTCAAATCCGGCGTGAATCAGATTATACAGGACATCATGGCCCAGTTTCCCCGGTGTGCCCGAGGCTCCGATGAGCGCCACGCTGCAAGGCCTGAAGACGGCGTCCATTGTTTTCAACAATTCCATATCCCCTCCTTATTCTGTGGTTATTGTAAAGACAAAAAGTGTGATAGGGCGCCTTGACAGGATGGAATACACTACCATAGCCATTCGGCATTTTCCACGATTATGTTCGGCCAATACTATTCCCACTGATCGAGCATGAAACGATCCAGACTGATTTCTTCTTGATATAAAACAACTTTTTGACTATAAGTGAGGACTCAATCGGAATGTCGCTGCCGTGCAGGGGCGGCGCACCTGAATGTACACGCATCAAACATACACTGACCGAACGAGAAGGGTCAGAACGGGGGAGGTAATATTTATGAGAATCAGAAAGGCGGGAAAGATTACCGATAATCTCTGGTACCTCGGACGCGAAGAATCAGGGGTCTATCTTCTTGAAGGCGCGGACAATTCAATCATCATCAACGGAGGACTCAGTTACATTCTGCCCGATGTACTTCAACAGATGAAGGATTTCGGAATTAATATGAACAAGATCAAAAGACTCCTCGTTCTCCATTCCCATTTCGATCATGCAGGCATCGTTCCTTACTTCAAACGGACCTATCCGGAAATAGATGTTTGTGCCTCCGAACCGGCGTGGAAAATATTTTCCATGCCTAAGGCAATCGAAATAATGAATCAATTCGGTCAGCTCGTAGCCGATCGGATGGGAGAGGGCGATGGGCTGAAACCTTACGACCATCTCTGGCGTGATGATATAACCGGCACGACCGTATCCGAGGGCAACAGGATTGATCTTGGCGGAGTGGAACTGCATATTATGGAAACGCCCGGACATTCGCATTGTTCGATAACAGCCTATGAACCGACCATGAAAGCGCTGTTTGCTTCCGACGCAGTCGGTATTCCCTATAAGGACACTGCATTCCCATCAGGCAATACAAATTACACTCAATTTCAAGAAACGCTTCAGCGATTGCGACCTCTTCGGGTTGAGTACATCTGTGCTGATCATTACGGCTACATAATCGGGGAAGAAGCATCTACATTTATCGATGAATCAATCGAAGAAGCCCGCAAGATGCGAAGAGAGATGGAGAATGTGTATCGAAAAGTGGGCGATATCGACGTCGCCGCGGCTTCCATAACCTCTACTTTCTATGAGAGAAGCCCCGATTATTTCATTTCCTCCGATATTCTTGAAGGGGTTTTCAAACAGATGGTCAAACATCTGTCAAAGAGCATGTGAAGGGGTAAAAAACGAAAGGAGCAGGCAACCGTAAGAAAATACCATGACGCTATCGGGTGGTCGTAACTGCCTCTCCACTGGTGGATAGACAATTGCGGCCGGTTCATACTATCGAGAGGTTAACCAAACACAGGGTGGCCCTTCGCCTGTCATTGCCCTTCTGTGCTTGTACAGCAGTCAAGAGGAGTCAATCGTCGGAATTCTTTACAATTTCTGAATTCGAGATATATCCAATAATAACAATTTAATAGACTCTTCAAACCTGTTTTATCTCAAAAACTGTCGAATTACTTTACACATTCGAGACACGCAAATCACTAATTTCCACTCGCAGGCATATGTAAGAAAGAATCAAAGCAAATAATAACTTACATGATTCAAGGCTGTTATAAAGGAAATCACATGATATTCGTTAAAGGATCCTGCCTGAGCATATTTCTTGCAGTTTTTTCAGTGAAGATAGTGGTGACGGACATGTTCTTTTCACTAAGCCGCAAGGTGGATTGTCCACCTGTTAACAATGAGTTACACTACCAATCCCTTTATCCCGCGGATCAGGAATCTTGCCAAGGAGCATGAAAAAATGTCCAAAGGAACAATAATTCGTTTTTATTATGATAAAGGATACGGTGTCATCGACAACGATGAAGGCGGCTTTATTTATGTCCATTACAGTGCCATGAAAGGCGAAGATTATTATCGCTTGAGGGAGGGTCAGCGTGTCACCTTCGATGTCAGGAAAAGCAAAGAAGACATATGTGCCACTAATGTGAGGACGATCCAGTGACGGTATAAGCCGACAGCGTGCTGATTTTATCAGATACGGAACTTCTCGGACAATCGATAGTAACCCATTCGATCTTGCTCCTTACAGTTGACCTGTCCCACAAAAAAATCGTTCTGACACTCAAGAATGGTGCCATGTAGGAGTCAGACGACGCGACCGAAGGAGGTTATAACAAATGTCGCAGGGAACGGTTATTTTTTTCAATAATCAAACGGGATTCGGCATTATTGCAGAAGATAAAGGTTTCAAAGTTTTTGTTCACCGAAGCGCCCTGCAAACCGAGGGATTCAAGACCTTGCAGGAAGGGCAGCGCGTCTGGTTCGACATTCAGGAAACACCGAAAGAACCTTTGGCAATAAATGTCAAATCCATCTAGGAGGGACGACCGGTTACAGTCATCCGGCTTACCGATCGAGGCACTCTGTGAGCATCCACATATTGCATGGTGGACGAGGGAAAATCCCGCCATGCAATGTACCAGCTCAGCGAACTCGTGCCTGTCGCGCGATTGTCAGACTACGTTTCACCTCTCTGTGCATAGAAATAAGAGGCATGGCTGGGATAATAGGCATGGTGTCCGCATTCAAAATTCCAATTGATCAAACATCATACCAGAGAACGTACTTCCGAACTGCAGTGTGAAGATCATGCACGGCACCCCGCAAACTCTTGCTCTTGACCCGGCGATGTGTACTTCCTTATGAGATTCTACTGATTTCGGATCATCGCTGCCAGCCTTGATCAATGATAACATTTCACGCATACGAACCGCCGCATGTGATTCCTTCTTCACATTTTTTACATCGGATGGTATCATCCGCCAACTGTCAGCGACATGGGTAATGACCATGGCGAAGCCGGAATTCATCCCCGGCTAAGGAGAATTATCGTGGAACTATCACGGGTAAGATTCATCATTATTATAGTGACTGCCCTTTGTTGCGGTTGTGCCGCATTCGGGAAAAACAAAGAAGTTCAAACCTTCAGCGCTGCTTCTATTGATAAGCTCGTACCCGGGCAAACAACGGCGGCGGATGTAACCCAGATGTTCGGGGCGCCATTGCAGGTTGTCAAAATGTCCAACGGGAATGCGTATGTGTACAAACGCTCCGTTGCAAAAGGAACGGTCGTCTGGCTACTCTTAATCAGTTTCGGTAATTAGGGCTTGCTGAAAAAGTCATAATCCACACATTCATCATCAGGCAAGGCATGATACCGTTTATATTACACACCAAGCGCCATACTCCTGATCAGGCATAAATGCTGCCTGATGATGAG
>DSBH01000056.1 GCA_011056825.1 Deltaproteobacteria bacterium
GACCTGCACCTGGGGTATGTGCTCGGACCGTTCTCCGCGGGCCAGTTGTTATGTCTGGCCATGATCATAACCGGTATCGTAATGATCGTCGTGTTGCAGAAGCGGGCACAGTCGGCGCAGAGCGACGAAACGAAGGGGTAATGAACCGAAACGGTCCGACAGGAAAGAACGAGGGACGAAACACGGCGCGACATGATCCGGGGAGTTGATTGACGCCGGGGGAATCTCGACATTTACATATTTTTAATACACAATAAATCAGGAGGAACGACAGAATGGGAAAACGTCTCGTTATTATCGGCGGCGGGGCCGCCGGACCATCGGTGGCGGCTGAAGCCCGCCGGCGGGATCCGTCACTGGATATCAACGTGCTGGAGGCTGGAAATTTTGTTTCCTATATTTCATGACTGACACCTTATTACATCGGTGATGTAATACGGGAATCAGAAGAACTCGTCGCGCGAACGCCGGAGAAATTCGGCGAGTCGGGCATAACAATTTCTTTGAACACCAAAGTGGAATCGGTCGACCACGACAAGGGTGTCCTGCGAACCGCCGCCGGAGAAGCCATCAATTACGATCACCTCGTGATCGCTACGGGGACGAACGCCTTTCTTCCCGCTATTCCCGGCGTTGACCGGAAGGGCGTGTTTGTGCTGAAGAACCTTTCCGACGGCATCGCGGTCAAACAATGGGTTGCGGACAACAACTGCCGCCGGGCCGTCGTCGTGGGAGCGGGTTTTATAGCCCTGGAGCTTGCTGAGGCCTTTCGGACCCGCGGTTTGGACACAACCGTCGTCTACCGGGGCGCGCGTCCCATCAAGCGGTGGGACAAGGCCCTGACGGATATCGTCACGGAAGAACTGGAGAAAAACGGGGTTACCTTTGTTACCGGAACATCGCCGCGGGCCGTCGAGGAGAGCGAGGGCGGGCTGCGCCTGGTAACAGACAACGGCGACTTCGACGCCGATGTTATCGTGTTCGGACTGGGCGTTAAACCGGAAACATCGATCGCCCGGGATATAGGTCTGGAGATGGGAACATCGGGCGCCATCAAGGTGAATTTCTCCCAGAGGACGAGCCGTGAAGAGATATTCGCCGTGGGCGATTGCGCCGAGGCATTCCATCGTATCCGCCGCGAATGGGTCCACATTCCGCTGGGCGATACCGCCAACAAGCAGGGCCGTATAGTCGGTTGCATCATCGGGGGCGCGCCGCGGATATTCGAGGGCGTGGTGGGCGCCCAGAGCTTCAAATTCTTCGGTTTGGAAATTGCGGCGACGGGCATCGACGAAGCAGAAGCTGTTGCGTGCGGCTATCATCCCGAAAGCCATGTTACGAAGGGAACATTCAGGACCCCCACTATGCAGGGACGGGCGAAGATGAGCATCAAGCTTACCGCGGACAGGGCGACCGGGCGCTTACTCGGCGCCCAGGCGGTTTCAAATGTCGGCGCCGTCGGACGCATCAATATTCTGTCGGCCTGCCTGTGGTCGGAGATGACTCTTGACCAGATCGGGTATCTTGACTTCGCCTATTCGCCTCCTTTCGGCGGGGCCTGGGATATCGTGCACAGGGCCGCGCAGGGCCTGCAGAGAAAACTGTAAGGAGGTCGGGTCGTGATGGTGCGCTGCCCCTACTGCGGAGAACCCGTCGGCGAGAACGCCGGGATCGGTTTCCGGGACACCTGCGGCAGGTGCGGACGCGATCTGCATGTATGCAGGAACTGCCGTTTCCATGATCCCGGCGCTTATAACGAATGCCGGGAACCCCAGGCTGAACGGGTACTCGACAAAGATCGCGCCAATTTCTGCGAGTATTTCGCTCCGTTGTCGGATCCGTCGCCGGCGGGAACCCGCGGGAGTTCCTCCGGCACGGAAGACGACGCGCGAAAACACCTTGAAAGTCTGTTCAAGAGTGGCGGCGATTTAAAACGTTGACGGAAAAGCGGCGATGGTCATCGCCGGGAAGCGGCGATGCGGCCCGTGGGCCGTGCGTGACCGTGACAGGACAAACGGGAAGGGACGGAAAGGAGGGAGCACATGGCAGACATGAAACTGGACGACGTGATCGACAGGGCCGTGAAGCGCGAAGAGGAATCTTTCGCCTTTTACCGGGATCTCAGCGACCGTGTGGACGATCCAGCGGTACGGGACACGCTGGAATTTCTCGCCGGTGAAGAGCGGAAACACCGGGACTTTCTGATCGCTTACCGCGAGGGACGGGTCGGCGCCGGCGGCCTGCGAATGGCTGAAGCCGTCGATTACAAGATTGCCGAGCATCTGGAAGCGCCCGATCCCGAAAAGGATATGGAAAGCAAGGACGTCTACCTGGTGGCGGCCCACCGGGAGCTCAATTCATACCTTTTTTACAAGGAGCTTGCCGATGTCCATCCAGAGGGAGAAGTAAAAGACGTGCTTCTTCGCATCGCCTCCGAGGAAATGAAGCACAAGGAAAAGGTGGAATATCTCTATGCCAACACGGCGTTTCCCCAGACGGCGGGAGGCTGAGGGGACCGTCGGCGTGGAAGGAACCCGCGGTAAACTGCCGGTCGCGCTGCGGTATGCCGGCGAGAACGGTTTCTGGGAAGAGCTCGGACGGCGTCTGAAAGAGAGAAACACGGTCAGGACGCCTGACCTGTTCTCGGCCCTCGTTTCCCGGGCCGCCGGGCTGGGGTTGCCCGTAACCTTCGGCGGACCGAGAAGTGAGGCCTGGGCTCTGATCTGCGGCCTGTTCATGCTCTGCCATGACCGTACGCCCCCGCTGGGCCGGAACGCGTATCGCTCCATGATGGCCGGCTGCAATCGGGTCATGAACGGACGGTCCTCCGCGGCGGCGTTCGGACGCATCGCGGCCAACATCGCCAGTCCCTCGTCTCCCGGACGGTCGATTCCCGACTCCGTCGTCGATACCTTTCTGGCCAACGGCCTCGTGACGACGGGTGGCTACGAGGGATCGTCGATGGACGGTGACATTCTCACGGCTTTTCTTGAGGACGACGAAACCATGAATCTGGCCCGCGCCGTGGTCACTCCGCCGGAGGATGTCTGGGACGAGGCTCTGCGTTCCTATGAATCCAGACGGCCCGGTTTCGCGGCAAGAAAGCTGCTTGATCTGTTTTACTGGATTTTCACACGGTAATAACGCGTTACCCGGCACGGACCGCCGGGCGGAAAGGATCGATATTTATGGAAAAAGTGTCGTCAGCATTCGCCGGGGAACTGAAAAAGGCCGGCGTGCGCCACCTGTTCGGCATTCCCAGCATTCATAATATAGGTTTCTACGACGCCCTTCGCGGGGAACCGGCCATGACACACGTGCTGTGTCGCCACGAATCGTCCGCCACCCACATGGCGGACGGCTACGCCCGCGGCGGCGCGGGGCCGGGCGTGGTCGTCACGTCAACTGGTCCGGGGGCGGCCTACATGATACCCCCCCTGATGGAGGCCTGGTGGAGTTCCTCGCCGGTGTTCGCTCTCAGCACCAATATCGCCGCCGGAAGGATCGGGAAGAAAACCGGCGTTCTTCACGAGATCGAAAACCAGTCGTCCATGTTTGCTCCCGTTACCAGGGAACAGTTCTGCCCGCGCGGCGCTGAAGAAGTGATTCCCATGACCCGGGACGCCTTGCGGATGATGCGGGAAGGCCGGCCCGGCCCGGTTTTTTTCGAGGTTCCCACTGATCTCTGGGACCGGGACTGTGATGAACACGAAACGGCGGACAACGAACGCGGCGTGCATGAACAGTGCGAAGGCGACCTGGACGGGGCGGCCGTGATTCTCGCTCGGGCGGAACGGCCTCTCATCGTGGCCGGAACCGGCGCCCTGCGCGCGGGGATCGGAACCGCCGTCAAAGCCCTGGCCGAGGTTCTGGGAGCGCCGGTGGTGACAAACGCCGAGGCAAAGGGGGTAATTCCGGAAGACCACGAACTTGCCTTCGGCAACGCGGCCCGGCGAGGCGTGGTCCGGGACATGATACGGTCGGCGACGGCGGTCCTGGCAGTGGGTACCCGGCTTCGGAACGTCGATTACGCCCGCCGTGGCGTCACCATGCCCCACCTGGTGCACGCGGATTTCGACGATAGGTTCATGGACAGAAATTTTCCCGCCGAGATTCGACTGACGGGATCACTGCGGGCCATAACCGACGGTCTGCGTGAACGTGTCGGGCAGGCCAGCGGTGAAAAATCCTGGTCGTCGGAATTCCGCCGCCGTCTCGATGAAGAGAGACGGGCGATCGCCGACGAACGGGATGAGCCGGCCTTTGTGGACGCGATCCGACGCGCCCTTCCCCGGGACTCGTCCCTTGTGATAGACAACACCATGCTCGGTTACTGGTCGGAATATTTTTACGATTCGTATCGCGAAGGCGGTCTCGTCACGGCGAAGGGATCGTCGATCATCGGTTTTGGCTTTCCCGCGGCCATCGGCCTGAAGCTGGCCCGTCCCGACCATCCCGTGGCGGCCGTCACCGGGGACGGGGGGTTTTTTTACGGGGCCCAGGAACTTTCCACCTGTATCAGGCACGGGGTGGGATTTCCACTGGTCGTCGTCAACGACGGGGCATTCGGAATCATCGATTACCTGCAGCGCCTGATATACGGGCAGGGGCATGAAACATCCCTGATAAATCCCGACCTGCGT
Source organism: Deltaproteobacteria bacterium (assembly GCA_011056825.1). GTDB lineage: Bacteria > Desulfobacterota > Syntrophia > Syntrophales > UBA2210 > MLS-D. The sequence goes on from DSBH01000056.1 coordinate 4,644, forward strand.
TCATTCGCCGCGTCATTCGGCGTGCCCGCCGACCGGGTTCATACGCCGGACGAGCTGGAACAGGCCCTGGCATCCTCCCTGGGCACGGGACGGATGCATCTCATCGAACTGGAGGCATCCTTTCCGGAGAGTCCTTTCGTGCGCTACTGAACCCCGGACGTCAGGGGCGCAGCACCTTGCCGCCCCTGATCTTTCGATCCTTGAGTTCCATGAGGGCGCGGTTGGCTTCTTCCAGCGGGAATTCGACGACCTCAGGTTTCAGGGGAATCTGCGGGGCCAGCGCGAGGCAATCGGCGATATCGCGGCGCGTCACGTTGGCGACGCTCGCCACCTCCTTTTCCATCCACAGGTGGGTCGTGTAATCGAGACGGTCCAGGATTTTACGGTCTCCCTCCTCCTTGCGTATGGCGTTGATGACCAGCCGGCCTCCGGCGTCGAGCCGTTCCAGCGCCGCCAGGACGGGTTTCCAGGCCGGCGTGGTGTCGATAATCGCCTGCGGCGGTTCCGGGGGTATGTCGTCCGTGTCTCCCGCCCAGGCGGCGCCGAGTTCCAGGGCAAAGCGACGTTCGGCCTCACTGCGGGCGAACACCATAACCGGTGAACGCGGGTAGAGGTGACGGGACATCTGGAGGACCAGGTGACCCGACGCGCCAAACCCGGTCAGTCCCAGCGGCCGCCCGTTTTCGAGTTGCGCCAGCCTGAGCGAGCGCAGGCCGACGGCTCCCGCGCACAGGAGTACAGCAGCCTCTGCATCGCGAGGTCCGTCTGGAACCGGAGTGGCAAACTCTTCGGCTATCACGACATATTCGGCATACCCGCCGTTCATGTCACGGCCCAGGGCCCGGAACTCGGGGCAGAGGTTTTCCCTGCCCGTGGTACAGAAGCGGCACGTACCGCAGGCGTGACCGATCCATCCCATGCCGACCCGGTCTCCCTCGCGCAGCCGTCCCGTTCCTTCACAGATGGACTCAACCACGCCGACGACCTCGTGGCCCGGAATGACGGGGTACCCCGGCGGCGGCGTCCGGCCCTCGATTTCGTCGAGTTCCGTGTGGCAAACGCCGCAGGCCGTGACTTTTACAAGTACTTCGCCCGGCGCCGGTTCGGGCCGTTCAATCTCGACCAGGCGCAAGGGCTCCCGTGTCGAACAGGTATCGTATACGTTTTCGAGAATCATCGCTTTCACGGGCCGACCTCCTTATGTCCGCCGCGTCACCGCGACAGGCGGTACGATTTCGAGTCCTTCGATGGTTAACAGCAAGGCCCGGGGTCCCCGAAAAAGGTCTGGACCTTGACGAAAAGAAATCTATAATATTATTTAATAATATTTTCAAATGCCCGTCCTGTGCGGGCTGAGGGGGGAGATTGTAATGCAGGTCAACGCCGTAACGACGGGAGAACAGCAATCCGACGCTATTCAACGGTTACGTTCGACTGGTTTGAAAGTCGGTATTCTTCACGCGGGTGGTCCCGCGCCGGGGGCGAACCGCGTACTGGCGGGCGCGGCGAAGCAGTTTCTCGACCGGGGCGTGGAAGTTACGGGATTTCTTAACGGATATGAATTTATACAGGATATGGATCCCTTCACGATCGTTCCCGGCAAACATTATATCGCCGTTACCCGCGAAATAATCTCCCGGGTTCTCGATATGAACAGCTTTTACCTGCAAACATCGCGGGCAAACCCGGGGAAAAATATCACCCGGCCCGCCGACCTTACAGATCCCGACAAGACCAGGAAACTCGTTAATATCCTCAATGTTTTCGAGTACCTGAAAATCGGCGCGGTGATCTCCATAGGTGGTGACGACACGCTCAAGATCGCCAACTACCTCTATGAAATTGCCCGTCTTCGGCGGAATGGAGGCGGACAACTCTTTTTTCGGGGCGACATCGTGCACGTGCCGAAGACGATTGACAATGATTATTACGGCATTCCCTGGACGTTCGGATTCTTCACCGCCGCCGAGTCGGCGGGCCGCTCAGCAAGGGGGTTTTACGACGACGCGAAAGCGACCAACTGTTACCACGTGGTGGAACTCATGGGTCGCCGTGCCGGGTGGTACACCGCCGCCGCGAGCATCTTCGCCCGGGGCACAAAGGCGCTTATTCCCGAAGATTATAATGACCGTGATTTCATCAGGATCCGGGATCTTGCCGAGGAACTCCTGGAGATCGTTCTGAGACGGGAAAAGCGCGGGAAGACATACGGGCTGTTCTGTGTGGCCGAAGGACTGGCCGACAAGCTGCCGCCGGAGGACAAGGCGGGCATGGAGCTTGATCGGCACGGCAATCCGAAGCTGGCGGAGGCGAAAATAGGAGACAACATCGCCCGGCAGCTTGCCCTGCTGTATCGCGAGGCGACGGGCCACGAAAAGAGTTTCAAGCCACAACTCGTGGGCTATGAAACCCGACAGAACCCGCCGTCGCTGTACGACGTCCTGCTGACCTCGCAGCTTGGCGTCGGGGCTTTCCGTCTCATAGAGCAGGGACGCGAGGCGGAAATGGTGACGGTCGGGAACAATCTCGAAATTGACGGAATTCCCTTCGGGCAGCTTATCGAACCCGGGACACTGCGGGTGAGAAACAGGTGTATCGATATTCACGGAGATTTTTACACGTTGCTCCGCTCCCTGGAGGAATACTTCACCGAGGGGTAGTGACGGATGCCGGTCTCCGAATAAACCTGCCGGAATATTTACCTTTTCAGTAACGGTCCGCGGGCGGCGGGTGTCATGGCGTGACTCAGTGGCACGATTTTTTATTTGACCACCGCTGCTGATTTATAGTAGTCGGAGTGACTCCGAAGGCCCCGAGGGCGCCTGGTGATATAACCGCCGTTTCGACGGTGGGGAGCTGAATATGGGAAAAAAACGTTTCAACGTCACTGTCGACAGAACAATATGTAAGGCCTGCGGCATCTGTGTCGCCTTCTGTCCCATGTCGGTGTTCACCACCGACCATGATGACAAGGCCGTGGTGAGCGTGCCCGAACGGTGCACCGGGTGCCGGCAGTGCGAGCTTCTGTGCCCCGATTTCTGTATAACCGTCGTTCAGGTCGAGGAGGCGGCCGATGGCTGAGGCGAAATTATTATCGGGAAACGACGCTTGCGTCCAGGGGGCGCTCGCGGCCGGCGTCAGGTTTTTTGCCGGCTACCCTATTACGCCGTCTACCGAGATCGCAAACGCCTTTGCACGGGAGCTGCCCCGCAGGGGCGGCATCTTCATGCAGATGGAAGACGAGATCGCCAGTATGGGCGCGATCATCGGCGCTTCCTGCACGGGAACGAAAGCCGTGACCGCCACGAGTGGACCGGGCTTTTCGTTGATGCAGGAAAATATCGGCTATGCCGCCATCGCCGAAATACCCTGTGTCATCATTAATGTCATGCGATACGGGCCCAGCACCGGACTGCCGACCAGTCCCTCCCAGGGGGATTTCATGCAGACCCGCTGGGGGTCTCACGGGGACCGTCCCGTAATCGTCATCGCGCCCTACACGGCGCGCGAGGCCTACCGGGAAACGGGACGGGCAGTGAATCTTTCGGAAACGTATCGGGTGCCCGTCATCGTTCTCATGGACGAGATACTGGGCCACCTGCGGGAACGGGTCGAGTTCAGGGATGAAGACCTCGTACAGGAGATAAGCCGGAAAGGCCCGGAGCCGGGTAAGCCGTTCCTGCCCTACGAAAACACCGAGGATGGAGTCCCTCCTTTCGCGGATTTCGGAACGGGATATCGCTACCACATAACGGGGCTCATTCATGACGAAACGGGATTTCCCACGAACAATCCCGTCGAGGTGGACACAATCATGCGTCGGGTGAACGGGAAGCTCGATATGCACATTCGTGACATCGAGCGCACGCGGTTCGTCGATGCCGACGACGCCGAGATACTGATCGTCGCCTTCGGCAGTGTCGCCCGGTCGGCACACGAAGTGGTCCGTACCCTGCGCAACGAAGGCAAGGCGGTAGGCATGGTGCGTCCCGTCACAGTCTGGCCCTTCCCTGATGAAGATATCAGGACGGCCGTCGCCGGGAAAAAGGCTGTCATCGTTCCGGAAATGAACCTGGGACAGATGGTCCGCGAGGTGGAACGGGTCGTCGCGGGTGCGGTGCCCGTTCATGCCCTGAACAGAATCGACGGACTGCTGGTTACGCCTCACGAGATCCGTGACCTGGTCGAGGATTTACTGTAATGGGTGAGATTCACGAGAAATACTTGCGCATGGACAAGATGCCCCACATTTGGTGCGCCGGCTGCGGCAACGGCATCATCATGGGGGCCTTCATCACCGCCATAGACCGCCTGGGATACGACAAGGACGAGGTGGCGGCGGTGTCCGGGATCGGCTGTTCGGGCCGCATCACGGGGTACATGGATTTCAACACCATTCACACCACCCACGGCAGGGCCCTCGCCTTCGCCACGGGGATCAAGCTGGCAAAGCCCCGGCTGAAGGTGTTCGTTTTCATGGGCGACGGCGACGCCGTGGCCATCGGCGGGAATCACCTCATACACGCCTGCCGCAGGAATCTCGACATGACGGCTGTCATTTTTAACAATCATATCTACGGTATGACGGGCGGCCAGTTTTCACCCACCACCTTCAAAAACAAGAACGCCACGACGGCGCCGTATGGAACCACCGACCCGGATTTCGATATCGCCCAGCTCTGCATCGGGGCGGGTGCGACCTACGTGGCCCGGGGAACCAGCTACCACGCCAGGCTGCTGACCGACCTGATCGTCAAGGGCGCCGAACATCCCGGGTTCTCCGTCATCGAGGTCATCACGCACTGCCCCGTGAATTTCGGACGGCGCAACAATTTCGAATCCCCCGCCCAGATGTTGCTCTGGCAGAAAGAGCACGGTGTTGCGGCACGAAAGGCGAAGACGATGCCCCTGGAGGACATGGAGGGGAAATTCACCATCGGCGAGTTGTACCGGAGCACCGAGATTCCCGAGTATCTTGAAGAATACGGCCGGGTGATTCAGGCGGCGAACGAGGAGAAGAAGTCGTGAGCAAGCGATGGGAAGTACGACTGATCGGCACGGGCGGCCAGGGAATCGTCACCGCGAGCATCATCCTCGCCGTCGCGGCCCTCCGTGAAGGTAACAACGTGGTACAGTCCCAGAATTACGGCCCGGAAGTCAGGGGCGGCTACAGCACGGCCTACGTGATCGCTTCGGAAAGCAGCATTCTCTATCCCAAGATCGACCTGCCCAACGTGCTGCTGGTAATGACAAGCACGGATTACGAGAAATACCTGCACGAAATTGATGAAGACGGCATACTGATCATGAACGGCGAACAGGGTTCCGAGCCGTTGCCGGACAACGTGTATTTCATACCCATAACAAACATCGCGCACGACGAGCTGGAACGTCCCATAACCGCCAATATCGTCTGCGTGGGCGCTGTCGTGGGACTGACGGACATGGTGTCGGAGGCCGCCGCCCTGGCGGCGGTGGAAGAGCACGTGCCCGCGAAAGCGGTGAAGATCAACCGGCGCGCCTTCATTCTGGGGGTACGAGCCGCCAGGGAAGCCCTGGCGAAGCGCGAGGCGTCCGCCACGTCCTGACATCAAGATTTTTGCAGAACCTCACAAAACCGGCAATTTCGTCATATACCGTCAGGGAAACAATAGTCGGCAGATATCCGCGCGTGTACACGGGCTGGCACGAGCATCTTCCGTCATACCGGCGGAAGCCGGTATCCAGAAAGCCGTGGATAATACTGGATTCCGGTTTTCACCGGAATGACAAAAACGGGAGTTTTGTATAGTTGTACAAAGGTATCGGGTCTTTATCTCAGTCCAGCAGGTATCCCCGGGCGAGTTCGGTAAATGTTTTCACCTGGTTTTTCTGCCATTTCCTGGAAAAACGCAGCTCCTTCGCCATTATTTTCGCCACCTCAGGCGCCATGCGGACGCTTGCCCGGGCGTCGAGTATCAGGGCCCGCGTCCTTCGCGACAATACGTCTTCCACGGTCCGCGCCATTTCGGTCCGGGCCGCCCAGACTACTTCCGCCCGCGTGACGGAAACGGCGGGATCGATCAGTTCACCGAGATTCGGATTGTTCCTGATCAACCGCTGAATGGCGATCGCGTCCGACCCGTAGGAATGCAGAAATCCCCCCACGTCGATGTTTTTCAGCCATCCGTGGATGCGCAGGTTCGCCGTTTTTCCGGGTCGATCGTCGAGGCCGGCCACGAGGGCGGCCTTGCTCATCGTGTCCTCCCCCATCTTGCGGTACGTGGTCCACTTGCCGCCCACCAGGGTGACCAGGCCCGACAGGGAAACGAGCACCTTGTGACTGCGTGATATCTCTTTCGTGGGCGTGCCACCTTCCGGCGGGGCCGCCAGGGGGCGCAGCCCCGCGAACACGCTGAGAACGTCATGCTCGGTGGGCATTTTCTCAAGGTAATGCCCCGCTGTTTTTAAAATAAATTCAACTTCTTCCTGAAGGGGCCGCGGTTCCAGGCTCGCTTTTTCAACCGGCGTGTCCGTCGTTCCCACCACCACTTTCCCCAGCCAGGGGACGGCGAACAACACCCGCCCGTCATCGGTGTGGGGTACCATGATGGCCGTGTCTCCCGGAAGAAAATCCTTTCCCAGGATCAGGTGCACGCCCTGGCTGGGCCGGATCATGTCCGTCGCTTTCGGATCGTCCATTTTCACGATTGCGTCGGCGAAGACGCCGGTAGCGTTGACGACGACCCGCCCGAAAATTTCGTGGTCCCTGTCTTTTTCCATGTCGCGGGCGGTGACGCCGACCACCACGCCTTTCGACTTCAAAAGGCCGGTCACTTTCATGTAGTTGATCGGCGTGCCTCCCTGTTCGTCCAGCGTCTGGGCCAGGTTCACGGCGAGCCGCGAGTCGTCGAACTGACCGTCGTAGTACATGATGCCGCCCCGCAATCCCCCGGTTTTAAGCGTCGGAATGGCGGCAAGCGTCTCCTTTTTCGACAGGCTTTTCGAGGGTCCCAGGCCGAGTTTTCCCGCCAGCATGTCGTAGACTTTCAGGCCCACACGGTAGAACGGTCCGTCCCACCACTCGTAATTGGGCACGATAAACGCCTGGTTGCTGACGAGATGCGGGGCGTTCTGCCGCAACAGGCCGCGTTCGTGCAGGGCTTCCAGGACAAGTGAGACGTCGCCCTGTTGCAGGTAGCGCACGCCCCCGTGAATGAGCTTGGTACTGCGGCTCGATGTCCCCTTGGCGAAGTCGGACTGTTCAAGCAGGAGACAGCTGTATCCGCGCGACGCGGCCTCGATGGCCGTTCCGAGACCCGAGGCGCCGCCTCCTATGACGATACAGTCCCAGACGTCGTTGCACGCTTCCAGTTTCGTTATCATGTCGTCGCGGTTCATGGCGGTTCATACCTCCCTGCGGGGTTGCGGCCGTCAGTCTTCTTCGATCCAGTGCGCGGCCCGGGACAGGGCCTTCCGCCAGGCGTCGGTCAGCCTGTCGATGTGTGCCTGGTCCATGGCGGGGGTGAACAGCCGGTCCTGTTTCCAGTTCATCTCCAGTTCATGCAGATTCCCGAAAAACCCGACCGCGAGGCCGGCAAGAGACGCCGCGCCGAGCGCTGTTGTTTCCAGCACGCCGGGCCGCGCCACGGGGATGTCCAGGATGTCCGCCTGGAACTGCATGAGCGCGTCGTTCATGGCGGCACCGCCGTCCACGCGCAATTCCTCGGCGTCAACGCCGGCGTCGGCCGACATGGCCCGGATCACGTCGTAGACCTGGAACGCGATGCCTTCGAGCGCCGCCCGGGCGATGTGACCGGCCGTCGTGCCCCGGGTGATGCCGGTGATGGTTCCGCGGGCGTAGGGATCCCAGTGAGGAGCGCCGAGACCGGTGAAAGCAGGCACCAGGCAGACACCCCCGTTGTCGGGAACCGACAGGGCCAACCGTTCGACATCCTCGGACCGCCTGATGATTCCCAGCCCGTCGCGAAGCCACTGTACCACGGCGCCGGCGACGAATATGCTTCCTTCCAGGGCATAGGTGGTGACATCGTCCAGGGTAAGCGCGACGGTCGTGATCAGATTCTTGCCCGATTGCGCTCGCCGCTCGCCCGTGTGCATCATGACGAAGGATCCCGTGCCGTAGGTATTTTTTATCATTCCTTTTCTCGTGCATACCTGGCCGAAAAGGGCGGCCTGCTGGTCGCCGGCGATACCCGCCACAGGGACGGCGGCGCCCAGTATCGAGGGCTCCGTTTCACCGTACACCTTGCTCGACGGCAGTACTTCCGGCAGGAGCGACCGGGGAACGTTCATCAAGTTCAACAGGTCGTCGTCCCACTGAAGCCGGTTGATATCGAAAAGCATGGTCCGGCTCGCGTTGGTAGTGTCCGTCACGTGCACCCGGCCGCCCGTGAGATTCCAGACGAGCCAGCTGTCCACGGTTCCGAAGGCGAGGTCCCCCGCTTCGGCCTTCTTCCGCGCGCCCGGCACGTTGTCCAGGAGCCATGCTATTTTCGGCCCCGAGAAGTAGGCGTCGATCACGAGCCCGCACTTTTCGCGTATCATGGCGGCGTGGCCGTGCTCGCGCAGGCTGTCGCAATAGCCCGCCGTCCGCCGGTCCTGCCACACGATCGCGTTGGCGACGGGCTCTCCGGTCCCGCGGTCCCAGAGCACAACCGTCTCGCGCTGGTTGGTGATCCCCAGGGCGTCCACCTGCCCCGGCGTTATTCCCTGTTGTTCCAGCACTTCCCGGGCGACGGCGAACTGGGTGTCGATAATCTCCCGGGGATCGTGTTCAACCCATCCCGGCCGCGGGTAGTGTTGCCGGAATTCCTTCTGGGCGATTCCCCTGACCGCTCCCGAACGGTCGAAAAGGATCGCCCTGGAACTGGTGGTTCCCTGGTCAAGGGCGAGAATAAAATGTTCCACGGTGTCCTCCTGTGCCGTCTTCCGCTTGTGCGGCGGAAGACATGGGCCTGAACGGCGTCTTCACATGTCTAAAAGAGTGGAAGCACCGATCCGTCGAAGAAAAAATAAAAACAGAGCGCGCCGACCGTCGCCGACCCGGCGGCCAGTGCGCGGTTCATGGTCCGCGCGTTCAGGACGAAAAGCAGCAGGACAATCACGCAGAAAGCGAGACAATACGCGCAGTACACGTCATGCAGCAGCTGAAAACGAATCAGAATAATTTCGCCGCCCAGGCCCCCCGAGAGCAGCGCGGTCCGAACGTGATGCACCGGGGCTCCGATCCTGTTGCCGCCCGGCAGGTGGATCACCATCAGGACGGTCATGAAGAGAATACCCACCACGGAAAGATCTATGCCGCAAAGCGTGCCCCGAAGATAGGAACAGGACGTCCCGCAGTCACGATAGACCAGGATCAGCGCGGTCGCCGCAACCGGCAGAATAACGTTGAAAAATCGCGCGACCAGTTCCGTGCCCCTCATGTCGGCTCCCCTGATCCTTCCCGGCGCGCTGCATCTTCGGGCTTCCGGGCTTCCGCCAGTTCACCGAGCGCGGTGATGATGGCCTTCCCCCTGTAGAAACGTTTCTCGCCGTTTGTAATGGTAACGAGCGTGGGCGTCGCGCGCAGGTCGTCTTCTCTGATCAGCTCATTGAAGCGCGGGTACAGGCGGGAAGCGTCGAACTCCTCGTAGGCGATGCCGTTCTCCCGAAAAAGCGCCGCAAGCGCCTCCCCGGTTCGGGCCTCGCGCTCGCGCGCCGCTTCGAAGAGCACTTTTCGAACGGCCGTCGCCTGTTCAAAACTGTTGTCCGCCTTGAGGGCGTAGAGAAAGAAGTTGACAAACAGCACGGATCCCGGAACTTCAACGATGGTAAGGCGAATAACGTTCCGTGCGAGCAGGTCGGCGAGAAGAGGACTGACGGCCTCGTCAACGACGCGGCAGGGTCCGCAGAAATAATTCGAGTAGAGGCGGACTTCGACGGAACCGTCGCCGTACGAGGGGAAAGGCAATGGTTCTCCCCCGGCGCGCGCCGGTTCACGGCCGGAATACCCGGCCGTCGCGATAATCACGAGAATAACGGCGATGATGATTCGTTTCGGCACGTGACCAACCTCGGTTACTGATGTCCTGAATGAACAAGCCCGGTGTCACTATAGACGAAGCCGGGTTTTACTGTCAATCGCCAACCCCCTCCCTGCAGGGCGGACACGGGCTTCAAACAGGTATTCGTCGTGCCGGGCCTGTTTTTTCTTGACAGGTGAGGCCATTTATTAGAAATAAAAATGCCAACGTACAATCACAAAGGAGGGAATCGAGTCCGCCGCCTGAAACGAGACGCCCGGTACCGACCTGTCTTTTCTTCTGATTCACCATTTCCGCACGCTACGTTATGAGTATCAGGAAAGGCTCTTCCCTGTTTTCACTGGTCGGCGCTGTGATGTTCAGCAGTTATGCCGAGTACTTCCATGGCGGTTTTCGCCCGCGTTCCCGCAGGTCGTGGACGGAACGCCGCCGAGCGAACGATTGCACTACGAGGAGGGGATCAAGCAGTAGAGTCGGCCTGCTCCGCTGGATGCGGTACGCGGGCATACTGGCGGTGCTCATGCTGGGGCTTGTCTCCATCATCGGTACCGGCGGGGGCGACGCGACGCCCACCGGTCCCAGTTCAGGGGCTTTCGTGAACAGCCCCGTCGAGGGGTTGTATTACAAAACGCCCACGTACGCGGGCTGGACCGACGCCGACGGGACATTTCCCTACGAGCCCGGTGAAGAAGTGGAATTCTACCTGGGCGGCGCGGACGGCCTGTTCCTGGGAACAGCGCCCGCGACGGGCGTGGTGAGGCCGGATGATATCGCCGACACCGCCAGGGCGACAAGAATCGGCCAGCTCCTGCAGACGCTGGACGGCGACGGCAACACCAACAACGGCATCGGCCTGCCTGATATCGCGGCTTACTTGGAGGCGAACTCGGTCGACCTGGATGACGACGACGCCTTTGAAACATCGATGACCGCCCTGCTGGCGGCGCTCAACGCCGACAACGTGTTCGACGGACCGCGGACGCTGGTTTCAGCCGCCGCGGCGCGCGCCCAGCTTGACGCGGCCAAGAGCCAGGAGGTTGTGGTTTCGACGCAGTACGGCGATCTGGCCGGGTTTACCGACGGCACGGTCGCCGCGTGGCGCGGCATTCCTTACGCAAAGCCGCCCGTGGGCGAGCTGCGCTGGGAACCCCCGCAGGATCCCGAGCCCTGGACGGGGACGCGCCTGGCCACAAACAGCGGTCCGCGCTCGCTCCAGTTCGAAATGACCCGGACCTGGCAGGCGACCGGCAACATCACCGGCAGCGAAGATTGTCTCTACCTGGATGTTTTTCGCCCCGACACGGACGACGGTGACCTGCCCGTCTATGTCTGGATACACGGGGGATCGAACAAGTTCGGCAGCGCCGTCGACTACTTCCACAACGCCCGGGCGATGGCGGAAAAACGCAACGTGGTGGTGGTCCTGGTGCAGTACCGTCTGGGACCGCTCGGCTGGTTCCGCCACGCCGCCCTGCGCGATGAAGATATTCTCGACTACGGCAATTCGGGCAACTTCGGGACGCTGGACCAGATCAAGGCCCTGGAGTGGATACAGGGTAATATCGAGGCGTTCGGCGGCGACCCGGGCAGCGTAACCATCGCCGGACAGTCGGCCGGCGGCCACAACGTAATGAACCTGGTCATATCCCCGCTGGCGGAGGGTCTTTTCCACCGGGCGGTCGCCGAAAGCGGCGTCATGCCGGTCATTCCCGCCGACATGGGCGAGACGATAACCGAAGCCGCGGGATACGCGGAGCTCGGCGCCGAGGACCTTCGGGCGATTCCGGCGGCCGAACTGCTCGCGACGATGGAAACGGCGCTGGGCGAGGTCGAGCTCCAGACCTACAACGCCTTCGCCGACGGCTACGTGATCCCCGACACGGTGATCAACGCCCTGGATCAGGGCAACTACAACGAAGTACCCATCATCATCGGGTACAACAGAAACGAGTGGAACGACCTGCTCCTGGCCGCCGGGGACGCCTGGGCGGAATTGGGCAAAAACTGGGGCATGGTCTACGATATTTTTGATCCCGATTTCGATGAGGAACACGAATGGACCTATGAAGAAATTTTTCCGAACGAGAACGAGGAACGCATTTTCCAGGACCTGACGCGGTTCACCACGCTGAACTACCGCGTCAAGTACCTCGACGAGCTCTGCCGCGAACTGCGTGAAAACCAGGACGACGTCTACGCCTACATCTTTGAATGGGCGGGTGGCGGCGTGCCGGAACTTGACGAGTTCGCGACGATTTTCGGCGCGGCCCACTCGATGGAGATTCCCTTTTTCTTCGGCGGTCCCGACAGTCTTTTCGGGTATTCCTTCATTCCCGAAAACGAGGCCGGCCGCATCGCCCTCCAGGACGCCATGGGGGCATTTCTCCGCAATTTCATGGAAACCGGCGATCCCAGAACGGTCGCGGGCGCCGAGTGGGAACCCTGGTCGAACGAGGACGTGACCGGCGTGCCCAAGGCCATCACCTTTAACGCGGACGCCGAGGACGTCGTCCTGGGTTTTGAGACGGAGGAACTGTCGTACGTCGAGAAAGTGGAGGGAATGGAAGAGTTGTACATTACCGAGGAGATGGCCTTCCCCGACGGAATTCCCGTCATTGCCTCCGCTTTCGCGGCATGGGATCCGGCTTATCTCGATCCCTGGTGGTTTGTGGCGCAGTCGACGGCGACTTGCACCTACGAGCAGCTCCGCTTCGTGGAACGGAACCACCTGCAGCTGGAAGCCCTCGCGGGGGCCGAGACGTATGGCGGCACCTACGGCTATTACGTGAATCCCTGGTCGGGCTACCAGGTGGCCGACTACTGGATTGAGATGCCCGACAACTGGAACGGCGACCTGGTGCTTTACTGCCACGGCTACCAGGGAGACGATCCCGAGCTGAGCCTGAGCATGACCGGCTTCCTGAGAGAGCATCTCGTGGAAAACGGGTACGAGATCGCCACGGGCGTGGTGGGAACCAGAACACTGCTCGACTACTTTGCAGCGGTCCACGGTGACCCGGGACGGGTGTACATCACCGGCCATTCCATGGGCGGGCACATCACGGCGCGTTCCGTCACCGAGTATCCCGAAGCCTACGACGGCGCCATGCCCATGTGCGGCGTGGTCGGCGGCGCCATGGAGCAATTCAGCTTCTCCACCGACATGGCGCTCCTGGCAAACTGCTTCACCGATTGTAACTTCAAGGTGCCCATGACCGAGGAGAATGCCGATCTGCTCGTGGCATTAACGTTCGGCATTGGGGAGTTTGAGATTAGTCCGCTCGGCTATATTCCGCCTCTACCGCCGGCCAGTATGATTGAGCCGTATTACTACGATCCCGAGGACCCGACCCGCGGGGCGAATCCCGACTGGCCAGGCGCCTTTTTCATGGAAGCCAGTATGTACCGGTCGGGCGGATGGCGCCCCCTGTGGTACGAGGCGTTCTCCAACATGACCTTCTTCCAGGTCGCGAGGCAGGGCTACCAGTTCATCGTCGATCCCACGGCCGGTACCGGCATGGGCAACGTGGTGGACAATGCGGAGTACCAGTACTACCTGAACGATGAGGAGGGCCGGGCGTATCTCAACGATACGATCCAGAGAATCGCGACCAACCCGGACTACCTGGCCTTCTCCGAAGCCATCATGTATCCCGTGTCCGGGGATATCACGATACCCGTGCTCAGCATGCACGATATCGGGGATTTCTTCGTGCCCTTCTCGCACGAGATTCTCTACGCGGAAAAGGTGGACGCGGCCGGGGAAAGCGATCTCTTACGAACGCGCGTCATCCGGAGCGTCAACCATTGCGGCATGAACGCTGCTGAGACGACCGGAGCCTTCGACGACCTCGTGAACTGGGTCGTGAACGGTGTCGCGCCCGCGGGCGACGATATCCTGAACCCGGAAACCATGGCGGCGCCGCATTTCGGGTGTCAGTTCACGACAGAGCCGCGCCCCGAGGATACATACTTCGGCACGTATATAAATGATGATAAAAATGACTACTGGATATGTGAGTGCTGGCAGGATCCTTTGTATGACGAGCCGCCAACGTGGTACCCGGAGCCGGTGGAGATGCTGCAATGAGAGGTCACCGCTGAACCCGGCACACCGTTCACGGCGCGGCGGTGATCCGCACGCCGCCGGGGAACAAGGTACACGGTACACGGGGGGACGGGGGCGCCGCCGCGGCCCCGCCCCCCCCGTCCGCGTTTTACTTGATGCGCCGTCTCAGGCGCTCCATGTTGTGAATGGTGAACGACCGGCCCTCGATGGTGATCAGGCCCTTTTCACGAAGAGTGCGAAGTTCCTTGTTGACACTTTCCCGGGAGGCGCCTACCATCCTGGCAAGATCCGCCTGGGTGAGCGACAGGTCGAAGACGGCCTCGTTGTCCTGCCGGGTGCCGTGTTCCTCGACGAGTTCCACCAGTTTTTTTGCGAGGCGGCCCGAGACGTTGAGGAAGCAGGTGTCCTGCAGGAGATCGTCGGTTTTTCTGAGGCGGAGCGAAAGGGACCGGAGAATGGCCTGAATGGCTCCCGGATTGTTCTGCAGAAAGGACACGAAGTCGGCCTGGTCGAGCATGAGAAGCTCCGCGTCCTCGAGCGCGACTGCGTCGGCGGACCGGGGCATGCCGTCCAGCAGGGCCATTTCCCCGAAGAAATCGCCCCCGGAGAAAACGGCCAGGACCATTTCTTCACCCAGCGACGAGGGAAGAATAATTTTTATTTTCCCCGTGATGATCACGTAGAGCGTGGTGCCCGGTTCGCCCTTCTGGAAGAGGACTGTTCCTTTGTGAACGACCTGGCGCTTGATGGAACGGCTGAGCCGCTCCCGGTCGTCGGGCCCGAGGGCCTGGAAAAGGGGAATGTTCGCCAGCAGGGCGGCAGGTGACATGGTTCCTTCCTTTCCGGAGGTCTTTCATTTCGAATGATGAATGTCTGTATAGCCAATATGATAAGTCAGGTCAAGGAGATAAGCGCCAGGAGAGCCGACGCGGCAGGTTCGGCGGTCCTCGCGGGCGTACCGGGGAGACGACGGTGTGGCGAGCCGGCAACGAGCCGTGCGGCGGGCTTTACGCTCCTGGAGGTCATGATCGCCATGGCGGTGCTCGCCGTGGCGCTGGTCGCCGTCTTCCAGTCCCAGTCACAGAGCGTCGCCATGCTGAACCGGTCGCGGTTCGAAACCACGGCGTCGCTGCTGGCGCAAAGCCGCATGGCCGAACTGGAGGCGACAGTACCGGCGCAGCTTCGTTCGGATCGCGGCGGGTTCGGCGACGATTTTCCCGATTATTCCTGGGAGGCGCGGGTCGAGAACACGCCTCTTTCCGGCTTGGTCAAAATAACCGTAGTGGTCGCGAACGACCGGATGAAGCGGAACAACACGTACCGGCTCGATCTGTACCGGGTCGTATCACAGGAATGAATGGAGAATCATGGTGACGGGAAAGGCGTGGAAATCGGGGCCGGCCGGCCGGGGCTTCACCCTCGTGGAAATCATGATGGCCGTTCTGATCCTGGGCATCGTACTCGGCACACTGTACGCTGCATGGACCGGGACGCTCCGCGTCGCCCGCGAAGGCGAGAAGCTGGACAAGTCCTACGCCATGGCGCGGGTCGTCATGAACCAGCTTTCGGAAGATCTGGAATCGCTCGCGCCGTGGGACGGTGAATTTGTTTTTCAAGGCGGTCCTCAGGAAGCCTGGAAGGATTCCTTCACGAAACTGCGTTTCGTTTCATCCCGCCGCCTGGGGCTTGCCGGGATCTCGGGGGGACTGTCCGACATAACCTGGTTCGGCGTTGAGGACCTCGACGGCGACGGCTGGATGCTGATGAGACGGGAGTGCCTGTGCCGGGAATACGGGGAGAACGATATGTTTCACCGGCCCTTCGACGACGAGAACGCCCATATCGTCGCCGAGGGTCTTCGTTCTTTCAGGTGCCGGTTCTTCGAGCGGCAGGGCGAAGCGCACCCGGAGTGGAACTCGCAGTCCGATACCCGGAACCATCGAGGAACGGCGCCGCCGGTGGTTTCGATCCGGCTGGAGTTTGACGATCCGTGCGATTCCGAAGGCGTGCGTGTTTTCACGACGAAGGTGTTCATTCCCCGTGCCGCGGGAGGGGGTTCATGAGAGCACCCGTGCGCATGAAGCGTCCCGGGGACGAACGGGGCATCGCGCTTGTGCTGGTGGTGCTGGTTATGACACTCATCGTGTCGGTGACGCTGCGGTTCAACGCGTCGTCCCGCACCAGAGTGTACGAGGCTGCCAACACGGGCGATGGGATCATTCTCGAACATGTTTCCAAGTCCTGCATCGCCGTCGGCAGGTACGTGCTGAAGGAGGAGGACGGCGACGTGGTATCCCTTCGCGATGACTGGGCCCGGGCCGGGGAAGTCAGTCTCCAGTCGGCGGCGGCCTTCGGCATCGGGCATTGCGAGGTGCGCGTGGTGGACGAATCGGGTAAAATACCGTTGAACATGCTCGTCGACGAAAACGGTGTCGTAGAAGTCTGGCATGACGTTCTGGAGCGGTTTTTCTCCCTTCCCCTCTTCGGCTTGAGCGAACAGGAAGCCTGTGATATCGTTGACGCCGTTACCGACTGGATAGACGAAGATGACGATATCACCGGCTTCGGCGCGGAGCGGGGCTATTACCGGGGCCTTGCTTCACCCTGCGACTGCAAAAACGGACCCCTGGATACGATCGACGAACTGCTGCTGGTAAAAGGCGTAACGGAGGATCTTTTCCACGGCCGGGACGATGTCCCGGGCATCAGGGAATTTCTCACCGTTCACGAGACGGGCGGCGTCAACATCAACACGGCGCCGCAGCCTGTCCTGCAGGCGCTTTCGCCGCGTATTACCGCCGGCATGGCGGACGACATGGACCGCTACAGGAGAGACGAGAACAACGACCTGTCGGCGTCTTCCTGGTACCGTCGGGTGCCGGGCATGAGCGACGTGACCATCGAGGCGGAACTCGTCCGGGTTCGAAGCGATGTTTTTTCCATTGAATCGACGGGCCGTCTGGACAGTATGATCAGGCGGATCACGGCGGTGGTAAAGCGGGAACGACCGGGCGACATGCCGGTCATCCTGTCCTGGACGGTTGATTGAACCGACCGTGAACGAGGCGATGAAAAGGAGGGATGAAACACCATGCATGAGCGCGTAACCGGACTCGATATCGGCAGGGACGGTATCAAGGCCGTTTCGATGTCGGCGGGGCTGCGGGGCTGCCGGGTAATCGACACGGTGCTGGTCCGTCCGGCCGAGGCCGGGGGGCTCGAACAGGCACTGGAACAAGTGTTCGGGAGAGAGACCTTTCGGGACAGCCGCTGCGTTACCGCCCTGCCGATGGAACACTGTTCTTTCCGCACCATCCGACTGCCTTTCAGAGATCGGAAACGTCTTCTTCGGACTCTTCCCTACGAGTTGGAACCAACCCTGCCCTTTTCCGCCGATGATGCCGTCGTGGATTACCTCGTGCTCGACCGCGGCGAAGGCACTGAACTGCTGGCCGCCGCCGCGAGGCGGGATCACATGGCGGAACGTCTCGCATTGCTGGCGCCCTTTTGTTCGTCCGTTTCCGTCGTCGATGTCGAGGCGGCGTCCCTGGCGGGATGGATCGCCGCGGAAGAGTGTGACGAAGTTTCGCCGTCGATTCTGCTGGATGTGGGCGCCGTCCGGACCTCCCTGGCTGTCGTCGCGGGCGGCAGGATCGTGCAACTTCGTTCGCTGCCCGCGGGGGAAACGCACATGGCGGAGGACGGCGTGGATAATGTCTGCCGAACACTGCACCGCGAGGTGTCGGCCACGATGACGATGCTCAGCCTCAGGGGCGTGACGGATGAAAAGCCCGGCAGCCTGTACCTTGCGGGCGGGGGCAGTCGTTCGGAAGGGTTTCGGGACGAGCTTGGCCGGCTGTTTGATCTGGCGCCCCGTGAACCGACCGTGCCCCGTGAGCAGGCCATTCAGTTCACGGAAGAAGCGCTCTCGGCCTGGGACCCGGCCCTGATGAATCAGGCGTTGTCCCTGGCACTGCGCGACGCGGGAGGCGGGCCGGGGTTTAATTTTGTTCGCGACAGGAACGGGGCCGCGGGACTGGTGGAATGGTTTCGGGACGAGCTCCCCTGGCTGGCCCCGCTGTCGGCGGCGGTCCTGCTGTTCCTCGGCGCGAATATCTATCTGGATTACAGGACGGACAGCCGATATCTCACGGCACTGCGCGCGGAAACACGGACACTGTTCACCCAAACCCTGCCGGAAACGACGCGGATCGTAAACCCCGTGCAACAGGTGAAAACGGCCCTGGACGACCTGCGCAGACAGGCCGCGGGAGGAGACCACGCGGGACGGCCGTTGCCGGTACTGGCCGTACTCCGGGAGGTGTCGGCGCTCGTCCCGCAATCCATCGACCTGCTCGTAACAAGCTTCACCTATGACGAGAAGACCGTCCGCGTGCAGGGAGAGACGGACACGTTCAACACAGTTGACGCCGTGCGAGCGGCGCTGGAGAATAGCGAGCTTTTCAGTTCGGTGACCATCACGTCGGCGAATATGATGCGCAGCGGCGGCAGAGTCGGTTTTGACATGAGAATAGAACCCCGGAGACGGACATGAACATGGCGGTGCTGAAAACTGTGAGACTGAGCAGGAGGGAAAAACAATACCTGGTTCTGTGCGCGGTCGCGGTAGTGCTGTTTATCCTGGTGCAGTTCATCCTGTTTCCTTTCCTGGACGCCAGGGAACGGACGAAACGCGCCATCCATCACCAGGAGTCGATGCTCCGCGAACTGGCGGTGCTCAGCGCCGAATACCGGTCACTGCGTGACGAGGCGCGGGACGTGGGCCGCATGATAGAACACAGGCCCGAAGGTTTTTCACTGTTTTCCTTTCTCGAGCGGGAGGCGGGCCGCGCGGGCATAAAGCCGAACATCAGCCACATGCGGCCGTCGGAGACCATCGAACGGGGGCCCTACCGGGAATCTTCCGTCGAATTGCGGCTCGAGAATATCACGATGGCCCAGCTCGTCGATTACCTCAAGCGGGTGGAGACGGAGCAATACCTTGTATCGGTGCGGCGGATTGCAATCAAGAGATCAGAGAATCCCCCGGGATTACTGTCCGTGTTGATCCAGTTTGTGACGTACGCCTGAAGAACAGGTGGAATAAAAAATTGCGCCGACCGGGAAACAGCGACCCGGGACCGGAACCGCGAGAAGAGACAACAGGGGGAAGGCCGTTGATGAAAAACAAACCATGGCTGGGATACGTGCTCTACGGAATCGCCGCGACGGTGTTTTTTCTGTACTGGAC
>DSBH01000300.1 GCA_011056825.1 Deltaproteobacteria bacterium
GGGGAAAAACCGGTGTCCGCAGAAGCGGGCGAGAAAAAACAGGCCGAAAAGCCCAGGACGGCGAAACCCCGTCGGGAAGCCGACAAGTCGGAGCAGAAAGCTGCCGAAGAACCGGCGGTTTCAAAGAAAAAACCGGTAGAGCCGGAGAAAAAGGCGGCTCCTCCCGAGGAAGAAAAAGAAAAAGAGAAGGCGCCTGCCGCGGAAGAATCAGCTGCGGAGGCCGCGAAGAAACGAAAGCGGCCGGTTGCAGTTCCGGTGGAAGACGTTTCGTCCCGGAAGAAGGCCTTTGTCAAGCAGGTCGTGGAGCGCAAAGAGCGCCGGGGCAAAAGGGAACGGGACACGGAAAGCGTTGTGCCCTGGAGGGAATCCAGAAAACAGGTAGTGGTGGCTCCCAAGAAAACGGAGATAACAACGCCCAAGGCTATCAAGCGGCGGATCAAGATGGATGAAGCTATACGGGTGGGTGATCTTGCGAAAAAAATGGGGGTTAAGACCAGTGAAGTGATATCAAAACTGATGTCGCTGGGCATGATGGTCACTATTAATCAATCCATCGATGCCGACGTGGCATCGCTGGTGGCCGGCGAGTTCGGCTACCAGGTCGAAACAGTGGGTTTCGAATACGAGGAAGTACTGCCCAAAGCGGAGAAAACATCGGAAAAGCTGCGTCCCCGGGCTCCTGTCGTAACGGTCATGGGGCACGTCGATCACGGCAAGACATCGCTTCTTGACGCCATCAGACAGACAAACGTTATTGAGGGTGAATCGGGCGGCATAACCCAGGCCATCGGCGCCTATCTCGTCCGCGTCAACGATCGTGACATTGTTTTTCTCGACACGCCGGGCCATGAAGCGTTCACGACCATGCGGGCCAGGGGCGCGAAAGTAACCGATATCGTGGTGCTGGTGGTGGCCGCCGACGACGGCGTCATGGATCAGACCATCGAAGCCATCAATCATTCCCGAGCTGCCAACGTGCCCATCATCGTGGCTGTGAATAAAATCGACAAGGCCGGTAACGATCCGGAACGCATCCGGCAGCAGTTGTCTCAGCACGGACTCGTACCGGAGTCGTGGGGCGGAGACACCATCTTCGCCGAAGTATCGGCCAAACAGAAAATCGGCCTGGAAGAACTGCTCGAACTGATTCTGCTGCAGGCGGATATGCTAGAGTTGAAAGCGGATCCTGACCAACCAGCAAAGGGCGTCATCGTGGAGAGTAAACTTGATAAAGGACGGGGACCCGTGGCGACGGTGCTCATCCAGAAAGGCACGCTCCACGAAGGAGACGCCTTTATTTCAAAAACGGAATACGGCAAGGTGCGCGCCATGATTGACGACCAGGGACGACGGGTCGCCGGGGCGGGGCCTTCCATGCCTGTCGAAGTCATTGGCTTTTCGAATGTTCCATCCGTGGGGGTGGATTTCGTGGCTGTCGAGGATGAAAAGAAGGCGCGGGGAATCGGCGAATACCTGAGCCGGAAGGAACGGGAAAAGAAACTGTCCTCAACGTCGAAAATTACCCTCGAACAACTCTACGAAAGGATCAAGGAGGGGACGAAGGAACTTCGAGTAATACTCAAGGGCGACGTCCAGGGATCCATTGAGGCGCTGTCCGAGGCGCTCACGAAACTCAGTACGGACGACATCACGCTTTCGATCATTCACGCGTCGGTCGGAGCAATAAACGAGAACGACGTGATGCTGGCATCGGCATCCGAGGCGGTGATCATCGGATTCAGGGTGCGTCCGGACGCCAGGGTCATCGACCTGGCGGAACAGGAAGGAGTGGATCTCAAGTATTACGACGTGATCTATGAAGCCATAGCGGAAGTCAGAGACGCCATGGAAGGCTTGCTGGAACCGGTCTACGAAGAGGTGCGGGAAGGCGCGGCCGAGGTACGCGAACTCTTCAGGATCCCGAAGGTCGGCGTGATCGCCG
The DNA here is from genome assembly GCA_011056825.1 of Deltaproteobacteria bacterium. GTDB lineage: Bacteria > Desulfobacterota > Syntrophia > Syntrophales > UBA2210 > MLS-D. Next base: position 1,943 of record DSBH01000300.1, read on the forward strand.
GCAGTTACGTGACTGAGGGCAAGCTGGCGCGCAACCAGCTATTGCGGGTGGTTCGAGACGGAGTTGTTGTACACAACGGCAAATTTTTGTCGCTGAGACGCTTTAAGGATGACGTCAAGGAAGTGGCGGCGGGCTATGAATGCGGTATCGGTGTCGAGGGGTTCGACGATCTCCGGGTAGGAGACATAGTGGAGGCGTATACGAAGCGGAAAGTTGAAAGGACCCTGGACAAGCAGCGGGGTTGAAACATTCAAGGTGGTTGTGGGAACAGGCGTTATAAAACTTTTTATTCCCGAATGCAGGTCGCTCAAGGAAAAACGGGCCGTCATCCGCCGTGTGATCAGCCGGGTCCGGCATAGTTTCAATGTTTCGATGGCCGAAGTGGGAGAGAACGACGCCTGGAAACGATGCACCCTGGGCTTTGCCATTGCGGGCAACGACCGCGGCCATATAGACGCGACGATGAGCGCGGTCATGAAGTGCGTGGATTCATTGCGCCTGGCGGATATCATCGACGCGAAGATGGAAATGATCAATCTCTCGGTTGTCGGAGGCGACCAGTATCTGCAGGAAGGCAAATTCGATGAGCCATAGGAGAGCCGACAGAGTGGGAGATCTCATAAAGGCCGAGCTTTCCAGGTTGCTGATACGTGATGTGGCTGATCCTGCGATACAGCACGTGACCATCACGGGCGTGAAGGTGTCCGATGACCTGAGGTTTGCCAGGGTGTTTTTCGTCCGTCTGGGCGAGGAAGGGTGTGCCGATGAAACAGTCGGCGGTCTGCAGCGGGCCTCTGGATTTTTAAAGCGTGAGCTGGGGAAGAATCTCAAGCTTCGCTACGTGCCGGAGATCGAATTTTCCTTCGACGCGTCTTTCGATTATGGAGATCGCATCGAGCGGTTGCTCGCCGAAATTCAGGAAGAGGAGGATGCCGGCGATGCTGGGCAAAATAGCTGACGCCGTTCGCTCCGCGAAAACGCTCCTCCTGGTATCGCACGTGCGACCCGATGGAGACGCGCTGGGATCCAGCGTCGCCTTTTATCATGCGCTGAAAAGCCTTGGGAAAGAGGTGGTTGTTTTTAACCAGGATAAAATTCCCGATATGTACCGGTTTTTACCGGGTTCGGAGGCGGTGGTACATACTCTTGGTCCGGTTGAGCGTTTCGATACGGCCCTCCTGCTCGATTGCAGTGAACTGTCCAGGGTGGGTGACGAAGCCGACCGTATCGCTTCGATCGGGACGCTGATCGCCATAGACCACCATCTTTCGAACGACGGGACCATTCCACTTTCCCTTGTTGATACGAAGGCGAGCTCCACGGGGGAAATACTGGTCGATCTTATCGACAAGCTCGGAGTGGAGTTGACACGAGACATTGCCGTCAATATTTATACGGCCGTCGTGACCGATACGGGGTCCTTCCGTTATTCCAACACGACGAGAAAAACGTTTATGCTGGCGGCACGGCTGGTCGAGGCCGGAGCAGATCCGCGGGTGGTGTCGGAACAGGTATACGAAACAAAGCCGCTGGTCAGGCTCAGATTGATGAGCCGGGCCATTGAGACACTGAACATCAGTCGTGGCGGCGAGGTTGGTTCCATAGTCCTGGATCGGCGTAGTATGAAACAAGAAGACGCCCTTCCGGAGCACACCGAAGGACTGGTGGACATGGTCCGTTCCGTCCAGGGCGTGCGGGTAGCGGTATTTTATTACGAAATGCCCGACGGCACCTACAAGATCAGCTTGCGTTCCAAGGGTAACGCCAACGTTGAACAGGTAGCGAAAACCTTCGGCGGCGGAGGACACAGAAACGCATCAGCCTGCAGGATGCAGGGAAACATTAAGGACGTTCAGGAGCAGATTCTTGCCGCCGTTGATGTTATCCTCAGGGAAACGGAGTAATAAGCATGACCGGCCGAGCGCGGGATGATAACGCAGCCGGTTCCAAAGAATTGCATGGCGTGATCGTTGTGGATAAACCCGCGGGATGTACGTCATTCGATGTTGTCCGAAAGGTGCGAAGAGCACTGAAAGTACGGAAAGTCGGCCATACGGGAACACTGGATCCTCTCGCAACGGGTGTTTTGCCGCTGTGCCTTAACGAGGCGACGAAAGCGGCTGGTTTTCTTGCCGGGGATGACAAGGAATACCGTGCCGTCATGGAGCTGGGTGTTGCAACCGATACGCAGGATATAACAGGGACCGTTGTTATGAGACGGGACCCGCGGGGTATTACACGATCCGACGTGGAGACTGCGGCGCAATCTTTTCTGGGAACGATACGGCAGAAGGTGCCCCGGTATTCGGCGGCCAAATACCGGGGACGTCCTTATTACCGATGGGCGCGGCAGGGTGTCGACGTCGATACGCCGGAGAAAGAAGTAACGATCCACGAAATAGAAATTGAATCGTTTTCGTTTCCTTCGGCGACGTTCCGGGTACTGTGCTCGAAGGGAACATACATACGGGCACTCTGCGACGACATAGGCGAGCGGCTTGGCTGCGGGGCGGTGCTTACCGGTCTCAGGAGAACGAGAAGCGGCGCTTTTCGGGAAGAAGACGCATTGCCGCTGGACCGCGTCGCTGTTGCCGCGGATTCAACGCTCGTCAGAAATATAGTCATTCCTCTCAAGAATCTTATGGGGGAATATGCGGCTGTTCCCGTCGACCGGGATTCGGCAAGAAAAATCAGGGACGGTCGGCAACCGACACGGGGGTTTTTCGAGGGTGCCGCGTTTCCCGAGGTCCAACGGGGGGAGTTGGTGCGGTTGACGGCCGAAGATGATGAGATCGTCGCCGTCGCCCGCGTGCTTCTTTCGCCGGGGGAGTTCGCGGCAGCAGGAGACACGGAACAGGTTCTCAGGCTTGTTCGCGTGTTTAACGGGGAAAATTAAGCGGTATTGATGAGTGATATGCGAAGAGAGGAGTAAGGGCAGTGTTAGACGAAGAAAGAAAAAAAGACATCATCGAAACGTTCAAAAAACACGAAAACGATACGGGTTCGCCTGAGGTACAGATCGCACTGCTCAGTGCCCGCATCGAGTACCTGACCGAACATTTCAAAGTACACAAAAAAGATCATCATTCCCGACGGGGGCTTTTAAAACTTGTCGGCAAGAGGCGGAGATTACTTGATTATCTCAAAAAAACAGAGATAGACCGCTATCGTGACATTATTCAACGACTCGGATTGAGACGATGACCGTAACTGCCTTAAGGAGGTATGAACGACTATGAGCACCGTATATTCTGCGGAATTTGCAGGAAAAGAAATATCAATCAGGACAGACTACGTGGCGGCACAGGCGAATGGAAGCGCCTACGTGCGCTACGGGGATACGATTGTTCTGGTCACCGCCGTCTGGCAGAAGAGCAGGCGTGAAGACATCGATTTTCTTCCTCTTACCGTTGATTACCAGGAAATGACGTCCGCGGCCGGGAAGATTCCCGGAGGATTTTTTAAGCGCGAAGGACGTCCCAACGAAAAAGAAACCCTTACATCTCGATTCATTGACAGATCCATCCGGCCACTGTTTCCGAAAGGATGGCATAACGAGACCCAGGTGATAGCCACGGTGCTTTCCTACGACAGCGACTGCGGTTCCGACATTGCCGCAATGCTGGGTACGTCGGCTGCGCTCGGTGTTTCCGATATCCCCTTCAACGGGCCCATTGCGGGTGTCCGCGTGGCCAGGCGTGACGGAAAACTGATTTGCAATCCCACGATGGAGGAACTGGATGAGAGCGATCTCGACCTGTTCCTGGTGGGACGAAAGGTGCCGCGAGACGGTGACGAGGGCGCATTTGACGTAAACCTCGTCATGGTGGAAGGCGGCGCCAGCGAAGCCGACGAAGATTCCGTCGTGGAAGCCATTAATTTCGGTCTTGCCTCCTTACCTCCGGTTATTGAACTGCAGGACAAAATCCGGGAGGCGCTGGGAAGAGCAAAGCAGGCCGTCGAAACCGTCGAGATTGACGACGAACTGTCCCGGTCGGTGACGGAACGGGCTCAGGAAAAACTTGCGTCGGCCTACCAGATCACAGCAAAACTCGAACGTTACGAAGCCATCAGGGAAACCCGCCGGGAGGTACAGGAAGAACTGGCAGGGGATGACGCGACGATTGCTTCGCAGGTGGATACTGTACTCGACGGAATCGAGCGATCGATTCTTCGGGGCATGATTCTTAATGAGAATACGAGGATCGACAAACGTTCTCCACGGGATATACGACCCATTACCTGTGAGGTGGGCGTTTTGCCCAGGACTCACGGATCGGCTATTTTCACCCGAGGGGAGACGCAAGCCCTTTCCATCATGACACTGGGAACATCATCGGACGAACAGCGCCTTGACTGGATCGGAGGCGAGGAATTCCGCAGGTTCATGCTGCACTACAATTTCCCGCCCTACTGTGTAGGTGAAGCAAAATTCCTGCGCGGACCGGGTCGCCGGGAGATCGGCCACGGCGTGCTTGCCCGGCGGGCCCTTGTCCCGGTAATGCCCTCACCGGAAGATTTTCCTTACACGATTCGCATTGTTTCGGAAATTCTGTCGTCAAATGGTTCGTCATCCATGGCGACTGTCTGCGGAGGATCCCTCTCGCTGCTCGACGGCGGTGTCCCGATCAAGAGCGTCGTGGCCGGCATCGCCATGGGTCTGCTTAAGGAAGGAGACAAGGTGGCCATTCTTTCCGATATTCTGGGCGATGAGGATCATGCCGGCGACATGGACTTCAAGGTTTGCGGCACCCGCAAGGGCGTCACGGCGATGCAGATGGATATCAAGATAGACGGCATAACTGAAGATATTCTTCGAAAGGCGCTCCAGCAGGCGCGTGAAGGGAGATTCCATATTCTCGATATAATGGAAAAAACCATTGCATCGCCGAGATCCGAAATGTCCCGGTACGCGCCCCGTATTACCACCATTACCATCAATCCCGAGCGCATTCGTGATGTCATCGGAACGGGTGGAAAAAATATCCGCCACATTATCAGTGAAACCGGCTGTTCTGTCGATGTCGAGGATGACGGGACCGTCACCATCGCGTCGAGCGAGCAGGAAGCATCGGAGCGTGCCATTGCCATGATACGGGCGCTTACCGAGGAGGCTGAGATAGGCAAGATTTACACGGGAACGGTCAAGAAAATCGTCGATTTCGGCGCATTCGTGGAAATACTTCCGGGCATCGACGGTCTTGTCCACATCTCGCAGCTCGAAAACAGGCGCGTGACCAAGGTGACGGACGTGTTGCAGGAAGGAGAAACGGTTTCCGTCAAGGTCATCGATATAGACAAAAACGGCAAGATTCGGTTAAGCAGAAAAGACGCCCTCGAAGAAGGCGCATAACGAATCCGGCGGGCCGGAGAAAGGGTTGTTCTATGCCGGAGCGACCGGTTCCCGTGGCGGTTCGCAGAATCGGCGAGACGGGGGATATCCCGCTGCCGCGATATATGTCGGACGATGCGGCGGGTATGGATCTTTACGCCGCAGTTGAGGGGGAAGAGCTGTTGCTGCCGGGAGAACGGAAACTCGTTCCCACCGGCATCGCCGTGGCGCTGCCCCGCGGTTACGAGGCGCAGATCAGGCCGCGGAGCGGACTGGCTCTCGACCACGGCGTGACCCTTCTTAACACGCCCGGAACAGTCGATGCCGATTACCGCGGCGAGATTCGAATCGTCATGGTGAATTTAGGCGATCGACCATTCCTCATTCGGCGGGGCGACCGGATAGCCCAGATGGTGATCCACCGGGTCAGCCGGGTCGCCTGGCGGGAGATAGACATGCTGGATGTCACGTCCCGCGGTGAGGGCGGATTCGGACACACGGGCGTGTGAACGACGGGTCGCCGGGTCGTTCGGCGGGCCTGTGATTTCTCCAGTCACGGGGGTTGCGTTTTTTCTTCCTTTGGCATATCCACAACCCGAGACGGAGAAACGTTGAAGAGGGATCCGCCATGAAACGTTACAAGGTGTCGAAAACCTACCAGGAGATAAACAGGAAAATAAAGGAAGGCACCGCCGTGGTGGCGACTGCCGAGGAAATCATCGATATCGTTGAACGCAAGGGCGATGTCGAGGCGGCCCGGACCGTGGACGTGGTCACGACAGGTACATTCGGCATCATGTGTTCGTCCGGGGTCTTTCTCAATTTCGGGCACACGGCGCCTAAAATAAAGGCGTCCCGTGTATGGCTCAACGATGTCCCCGCCTACGGCGGAATTGCAGCGGTCGATTGCTACCTGGGAGCGGCGTCCGTTGTGGAAGACGATCCCCTCAACAGCATTCATCCGGGAGAATTCAACTACGGCGGCGGTCACGTCATACAGGATCTGGTCGCGGGCAACATGGTGAAACTGCATCTCGAGGGATACGGGACAGATTGTTACCCGGCGAGAAAATTCGACAAAAGCATCACCCTGCAGGATCTGAGGAACGCCACGCTTTTCAATCCCCGCAACGCCTACCAGAACTACAACTGTGCCGTAAACATGTCGGACCGCACCATCTATACCTACATGGGCGTCCTGCGTCCCCTCATGGCCAACGCCACCTATTCCACATCGGGACAGTTAAGCCCGCTGCTCAACGATCCCTATTTCAGGACTATCGGCGTCGGGACGTCGATATTCCTGGGAGGAGCGCGCGGCTGCGTTGCCTGGAATGGAACCCAGCATGAAACGGATGTCCTGCGGGGCGAAAACGGCGTGCCGCGGGAGGGAGCCGGGACACTCGCGGTAATCGGCAATCTTAAAGAAATGAGTCCCCAGTGGCTGGTGGGTGCCAGCGTTCTCGGCTATGGCACGTCGCTCTTCGTGGGCATCGGTATTCCCATTCCTCTCCTCAATGAGGATATCGCCCGAGCCGCCGCCGTCAGGGACGAAGATATCTATGCGCAGGTCTACGATTACGGCGTCGATTATCCCAGTGGTGCAGCGCCGAGTATCGGTGAAGTAAATTATAAACAACTTCGCAGCGGCACCATTGAACTCAATGGAAAAACAATTGACACGGCGCCCATGTCCAGCTACTATAAAGCCCTTGAAATCTGTCATGTTCTTAAGGAATGGATCGAGAAAGGCGAGTTTTTGCTGAGTGAGCCGCAACGGTCACTCTACACCGGGCAGTCCCGGCCGACATCGGGATAAGAAGAATACAACCGTCGGCGCGGAGTAATTGTCTCATGACAACGGGAAGGCTTTTCACCGTGGTTTTCCTGGTCCTTGTCTGCCTGATTGTTTTCAGTGACAAGGGCTTTGTGGGGTTTCGTGAGAGCGGACGGAAACTCGAATCCCTGCAGATCGAGAACAAGCGGATTGACCGGGAGAACGAGCGGTTGCGTAAAGAGATTCTTCTACTCAGAAGTGATTTCGATTACATCGAAATGATAGCCAGACGAGAACTGGGTATGATCAGGGACGACGAGATCGTTTACCGGTTCAGAGAGCAGTGACAACAGGAGAGGATCTCGTATTACAGTGAAAAAAGGGCTATCCGGCTTTCTCCCGGGGAAGAAAAACATCGTAGGCATCGATATCGGATCAACCGCCCTGAAGCTGGTTGAAATAGCCGAGACGTCAAATGGTTACGAGCTTGTCGCCTGCGCACAGATTCCCATTGAGCGGGGCGTCATCTCGAAAGGGCTCATGACCGACGGCGCCGCCGTGACGCGGGCCGTCAAGGAGCTGCTCAAAATATCCGGCACGTCCGCCAAACTTGCTGCTACAGCCCTTTCCGGGTTTTCCGTACTCGTCAACAAGGTTAGTTTCAAGGACATGGGGGAAGATGAAATCCGCCAGCTCGTCATTGACGAAGCAGGCGAATACATGCCCATCGACAGGGTGGAAAACGTATACTTCGATATCCACGTGCTCGGCGCCAGCGACAACAACCCCCAGATGATCGATGTCATTATAGCGGCGGCAAAGAAGGATATTATCGCGGAATACCGCAGCGCGGTCGAAAGCGCCGGCCTGCGGCTCGTTCTCATGGACGTGGATTCCTTCGCCCTGGAGACGGCATACGAAGAAAATTATGAGTTCTCCGACGATGACGTGGTGGGGCTGGTTCACATCGGCGCCGGCATAACCAATATCAATATCGTCAAGGGCGGCCAGTCGGTTTTCACGCGGAACGTGCTCATGGGGGGCGACGTCATCACCGAGGCGATCCAGGCGGAACGGGGCATTTCCTTTGAAGAAGCGGAAGTCTGGAAAATCGAGCGGTCTCAAGAGGAAAACGCGGCCGAGCCGGGTGAATACGCACAGGAGCAGAGTCTGCTGATCCTGGCCGATCCCATATTCGCCGAAATCGAGCGTTCCATTGATTTTTTTATATCATCCGTGGGCATGATATTTCTCAACAAGGTGCTCATCAGCGGGGGGAGTTCGCGCATTGCCGGCATAAAGGAAGCGCTTTCACAACGGTTGCGCTGCGATGTGGAATATTTTGATCCCTTCAAGGCGGTGAAGTGCGACAAAAAATCTTATCCTTCTGAATTTATAAGAGAAATGGCCGCCGTGGCACCCATCGCGGCGGGGCTCGCACTCCGGAGGCCCGACGAACTATGATCCGAGTCAACCTGATTCCCTACCGCGAAGAGATGCGAAAGATACAGGCCAGGCGGCAGATTATAGCCGCCGCCGCCGTCTTCGTTGTGCTGGTGCTCGTGGTGGTCCTGTTTCATACGTACGTGACCATGTCGGTGTCGGCCCTGGAAAAGCAAGTTGCCTCCTCGCGCGCGGACCTTGAACGTCTGAAAAAGATTACCGGCGACATAGAAAAATATCGCCAGGACAAGGAACTGGTGGAAAAAAAACTTGAGGTCATCAACAGCCTGGAAAAAAACCGGGACGAGGGATACAAGCTTCTCGTGGAGTTTTCCAACACTGTTCCCGCGGGCGAACTGTGGCTGACCCTTCTTTCAAAGCGGGACGGTACGCTTGGCGTCGAGGGTATCGCCAAGGACAGCCTGACCATCGCCGATTTCATGTCGCGGCTGGAATCATCACCGGAGACCGAATCGGTCGATCTCGTGGGTATCCGTCATATAGAGTATGGCGGCCAGGAGCTGAAGGCGTTCAAGCTTTCCGGAACATTATACCGCAGGTGATCAATGGCCATAACCGCTGACGACATCAAGAAACTGCCCACCAAGTATAAAATTTTACTCGGTGTCGGCGCCGTCCTGTTGCTGGGTTATTTTTATTATATGTTCTTTCTTCAAGCCGCCCTGTCAAAAAAACAATCGTTGACCGACAACCTTGCCACCCTGGAGACCCAGATTGCTCAGCGGCGGGTGGTGGCCCGGCAAATCGAGCAGCATCGGCGGGAGATCGAGCAGCTGAACGAAAACCTGAACATCGCCCTGGCGAAACTGCCGGAAAAGAAAGATATTCCCAGCCTGTTGAGCTCGGTTGCCGGGGCTGCTATGAGCGCGAATCTGGAGATTATGCTCTTTGAACCTCTGCCGCAGGCGTCGCGGGAGTTTTACGCCGAACTCCCCGTCAGGATCTCCGTCAGCGGAGGATTCCGGGATATAGCGGCATTTTTTGAAGACGTGGCGGAGCTTCCCCGGATCGTTAACGTGGCGGAAGCGATGATTCGTGGACCGGCAGAAAAAGACGCCGTTCCGCCCATTATTCTGAAGGCCGAATGCCTGATGAAAACCTACATGTTTCTGGATGTAAGCAATGAGAAAGCAAACGAGAGCCCCTGAAAGAAGGGACGGCGTAAAATCCGCATGCGAGTGCAGATCGGTATTCCGCGCCGTTCTGACGGTTCTGGTCGCGCTTATTCTGCTGTCGCCGGCCTGGACCCGGGGAGAGACAGATGGATTGCGAAGCACGACCGACGCTCGCATCCGTTCCATCAGCGTCGATCCCTTTGTGCCGTTCGTGGAACCGCCGCGGGAAGAAGAACCCGAGGCTGCAGGCGCCGTCACGGAGGCGAAAGAGGATACGCGGCCGGCGGAGCCGGAATTTCGCACGCCCCTTGAACGGGTGACTGTCAAGGAGCTCCGGTTGGCGGGCATCGTTATAGGAGGCGGCGAAAAACTCGCTGTTGTGGAAGATGCGAGGGGTACCACGCACGACCTGTACGAGGGAACGGCGGTAGGCATGAACAACGGCCGCGTCGTGGATATTTTGACCGATCGGGTCATAATAGAAGAATATAGAGAGGACGGTACGGATGCCGCGCAGGCGGAACGCACCACCCTGAAAATCGAATGACGTAACGACAGAGGGAAGCTATGAACAGGCGACGAAGAATAAGGTGTACCATTGCTGCCGTGGCAGTCATCCTGTTTCTCTGGGGCTGTGCCGCGGGAACAGGCCGCATTGCCGACGACCGGGCGAATGACCGGCCATCGGGTGAACAGGAGACGACAGGGTACATCGAAACCGCCGGGAATGAACATGACGGGCGATCCTTCCTGGAAAATATTTTCTTTCGACGTGGAGCCGGGACGGAAGAAGTTGTCCTGGCCTTTTCGGCCATACCGGACGACATAAATCTCACGCAGCCGGTAAACAATGTCGTCGCTCTCGCCCTGCGAAACACAGTTCCGAGTGAGAATGCACGGGAGCGGTACGTACCCGAGGCGCTTTCACAGGTTCGATCGGTGTCGCTTCGGCACGTAGTCAAAGCCGATAATCCGGCCCTAAATGTCGACATAGAACTGGCAGAGATTGTGCCCTACCGCATGAACCGTTCCGGTTCATCGGTGATCGTTGCTTTCGACACGGCCGCGGGCGTAGCGGCAGCTTTGCCAGTACCGGCAGGCGAAGAACCTCCGCCGACCGATCTGACGCGGCAGGAAGATCCTGTCAGGCTTCACCTAGAAGAGGAAGCGTTACTGATTGAGGAAGAAGAACCGGCGGAGTTCAGGGGGGAGCGCCTTTCCATCGTCTGCCAGGACGCGCATATAACAAGTGTGTTCCGCCTTATATCGGAGGTAAGCGGGTATAATATCGTCGCCGACCCGGAGGTTGATCAGAAGCTCACGCTGCACATGCGGAACGTTCCCTGGGACCAGGCACTGGACACGATTCTGGAAGTCAACGGGCTGGGCATGACTACCCGGGGCAAGGTCATAACCGTCATGCCGTTGGCAACGATGGAAGAAGCCGAAGAAAAACGCCAGGAAAAAAACGTGTCGGCCGGCCGGGTAAGACAGCTTTCCATCGAGGCCAAGATCGTTGAAGTGAACACCAGCTTTGCGAGAGAAATAGGAGTTCGGTGGGGATACGGTTATCTGGACACCTGGGGAAAGCGCGATATCGGGTTTATGTTCGGCAGCTCGGCATATGCGAAGGACAGCACGGAGTTGGCCAAGCTTCCCCACGGTATCGGCATCTCAGACAGCAACATAGCCGTTAATTTTCCTTCTTCCGCATCAATCGTTGCGCCGGCGTTGGGCATTATTGCGGGTTCAAGCAAGTTTGTTCTCGACGCCAAGCTTGAAGCGCTCGAAACCCTGGGTGACGGTAAGATCATATCGTCTCCCAAGGTAACCACAGTGGAAAACAAAAAGGCGATTATCAGCCAGGGTGAAGAAATCCCATACGTGATCAGGAAAGAGGAAGGCGGGACGCCGACCACTGAATTTAAAGAAGCGGCCCTTTCTCTCGAGGTGACGCCACAAATCACGGCCGAGGGTAAAATTTCCATGATTATCATCGCAAACAACAATTATGCCGACTGGCAAAAGGTTGAATCGCTGGGCCTGGAAACGCCTCCCCTGATAACGTCCAGGGTGGAGTCCACGGTGGTCGTCAATGACAGTGATACCATCGTTCTCGGAGGTGTATACAAGAGTACGGAAGTGTCGGGCGAATCGGGCATCCCCTGGTTGTCCCGGATTCCCGTGCTGGGGTGGTTGTTCAAGGCACAGTCGGTTCAAAAGGATCAAAGAGAATTACTTATCTTTATTACACCAAGGATTCTCGGTGATACCTTTGCCCGTTGACGAGGATCCGGACCCCGGGGGTAAGCGCGTAACGATGCCCGCAACGTAACATAAAGTCGGCTTTCGGAGACACAAAAAGCGAAGGAGAGTATACACATGAAACGGACTCGCTTTGTTCGCGCCATCAGGATTGGCATTCTGCCGGCCATGGTGATATTTTTCCTTATTTCATGCGGTGGCGGAGGAGGAGGCGACAGTACAACACCCGCAACCGGCAGTAGCGGAAGTAGCGGCGGGACCCCCGCTTCGACGGCGGCTGTTATAAAACTCAGCGCGAGTCCCCTCTCCGTTAAATCCGACAATTCCGACAGTTCCGTTATCACCGCCACGGTGCTTGACAGTTCGAACGCCGTTGTAAGCGGCGCCACCGTGCAGTTCAAGACCGACCACGGCCAGATAAGCGCTTCGTCAGCCGACACCGATGCAAACGGGGAAGCCACGATCACCTTTAAATCGGGTACGATAGATCCCAGCAACCAGGTTGCCACCGTCACCGGTTCCGTTTCCACCCTTTCATCGATTGTTCCCGTCCAGATCGTGGGATCGACCGTCCAGATGGCGCCCACGACACTGACAATTCGTGATGACGGCAGCGTGACGGATACGCTCGTCGTCACGGTTCGCGACGCGGCGGGGAATCCGGTGAGCAGTGCGGACGTTGTTCTTGAAACGGTCGCCGGTTCCACGGGCAGCGTCGCGATTACCCCTTCATCGGGGACAAGCAGTGTCACGGGCACGCTTACTGCCACCGTGGCGGGCACGTCGGCAGGCGCCGTGACGGTGAGGGCGACGGCGCTCAACGCGACGGCCTCGAAAACGTATACTGTCGTCGCCGCGGGGACGCCGGTGTTCGGTATAACAAGTCCCGCCGATGATCCCCACGCCATGTCCACGTCCGACCCGCCCCTTTCCATTACGGTGACCGCTCCGGCACCGACAGCGACCGTGCGATTCGCGACAACGCTGGGAACCCTCACCAACACGGCGTCAGATAGCGGTTCGGTCGTCGATGAGCCGGTCGCGGGCGGTACGGCGACCGTGACTTTTACATCGGCCGAAGCGGGCCTGGCCACGATCCAGGTGTTCGATCCCGCCGATCCCGCCACGATGGACACCACTACCATCACGTTGACGGCGCCCGCCACGGCAGCGGCCTTGATTACCGTGCAACCGAGCGCCTCCGTGGTGGCGCCGAGCGCTACTAATGTCACTAACACAGTCACGGTCAAGGCCACGGTCAGGACCACCGCGGCTACGGGAGACCAGGTGGTGGGAGGAGCACCCGTGCTCTTCTCCATCGAAAATCCCACCGGCGGAGGCGAACAGGTATCCCCGGTGATTGTCTTTACCGACGGCACGGGCGAAGCGGAAACGACTTTCACCTCCGGCCAGCTCAGTTCTATCTCGCCGGTCATTGTGGCGGCACAGGTCGTCGGAGAGGGTATCGCGGGGCCTTTACCGAACGTCTTTTCCTTTAATGACAATGCGCCGGCGGCCGATACCATCACCCGGGGCGATGGCGGATCGTTCGTGACCGACGATTTCGAAGCGGGCGAAAAAATCAGGGTAAGGGGATCGCAGAACAACGACGGCACCTATATCGTCGACGCCGTAGCGGCAGGCGCGCTGACGCTTAAGGACGGGGAGGTCCTAATACCGGAGGCTGCCTCAGCGGCCAGCACGGTGACGGTTCTCGCCGTGGCCGACAGCACGGAGATTAGCATCGGCGGAACCGCGAGATCGGTGGTGATAGGCGTGGGAACGGTCCTCGAGGCGCCAGACCCGACGTGCTACAAATTGCCCATGGCCGTACAGGTGGCTGACAACGCCGGCGGCGCCGTGGCGAACGCGACGGTGTCTCTGAAACTGTGGCCCGCCTTTTACCGGACCGGCGGGTGGTATGATAAAGATCCGGACCCTGCGGCGATCTCGTACGAAATGTATACTTCGGGAACGTTCCAGAACGAAGACGTAAATGAGAACGGCATCAGGGAACCTGGCGAGGATGTGAACGGCGACGGCTTTTTGACGCCCCCGAGCAGCGCCGGCGGCAGCATTCCATCCACCGTCACGACCGATGAAAACGGCGTGGCCACGTTCGATGTCGTTTATCTCAAGAGCTACGGAGGCTGGATAACCGATCGCATCACGGCGACCACCATGGTGTCCGGGACAGAATACTCCGCCCGGCGTTATGTGCCACTACCGGTCATGAGGGAGGACGTGGAGTCCGGGAATCTTCCGGCGACAGCTCCCGACTCCCCCTATCCGCTGAGCTTCAGGGTTCCCGCGGGCGGGACGACCGCCCCCTATGCATTCCCCCCGTTTCAGGGGACACTCGATGCCACGCATTTCGACACCTACACGGCGACCCTGGGGACAATGGTCGGCAATAGTTATACGTTCACCGATCCGGGGACCTACAGCAGCGGCGATGTCGAGGGGGGCGAGGTAGTTGCTATTTTAGGATGGGTGCTGGACGAAGGCGTGTTCGCAACAGTCGACCACAGCGAGAAGGTGTGGATTTATATTGAATAACCATGCTGGGAAGAAGGGTTGCATAACCCCTCTTCCCGGGTGTATCCGAAAATAGTAACGACTGATTGCGGGGCGTTTCACGTTCTGTCTTCCGCCGTTTCCGGGCTGATACGGGACGGTGAAATGGGGGGCATGCGCGGCGGCCGCCGAGCCGCATCTCATTGAATGTGCTGAAATGAAAAAAGTTATTCCTGTAATAATTATTTTCCTTGCCCTGTTTATGATATTGCCCGCGATCGCCGATGCCGCGTGGCGGGTGGCGCTTAAAAACGGCGGCGAGTTTATAACGTCCCATTACTGGAGCGATGACGGCGAGATCCTGCTTTATTCTCGAGGGTGCGTTATCGGTATTGAACTGCACAGCGTCAAAACAATAGAGAAAACAAAAAGTACCCCACGACTTCACGCCGTAGCTCCCGCGGCAGATTCGGTCCCGACCACCGCGAACCAGGAAGACGTCGCGATAGAAAAAATGGAAACGAAACTGGCGGAAAAGGGTGCTGCGACCAAAGAGGAAGAATTTGACATCGTGGCTTGCCAGGCAAAAATGGAAACATTGAAAAAGGATCTTAATACAACGCTCACGATTATCAGGCAGGCGACCATGGAAAACGACACTGTCGCCAAGCAAAGGGCAACGGAAGAGAACCGAAGAATTTCCAAAGAGATGTATCTCTTGACGGATCATGTAAAGGAAAACAACGACGGCCAGCTGCCTGCCGGATGGTGGGATGGCATAGGACGAGAAGAATCACAAACGTAGTGAATCTGAGAATCTCTGTTTTGCAACTCCTTATAACACGTCTTTCCACGTTTTTAACTGCACCACATGAAGATCATTCAGGTTGGCCAGATTTGCGAGAGCTTCGCTGCTGTAAAAGAGGTTGACGCTGCCCGTCACATCGATCAGTTTACTCTCGTGGTCAATCGTGATGGTTGAACCGAAAATGTTGCCAGTGCCGCTGCCGGACATCTGCCCGGTCCCCCGCAGTATGACAATGCCTTCGAAGGTAAATGTGCCGTTCAAAACCAATTCGCCGCCGTCTTCAACTATCAGAATGCCCGCGTAGTGTCCGTTCCCGTTCAAGGTAGAACCGCTCGGTACTCTCGTGACGGCGGGATTGTCCCGAGTACCAAAGGTATTGTCCTGATACAGATTTTTTTCAATAACGTAATTCACGAACGCCTTCCATTCGTCATCTGTGTGTAGGCCCCCTCCGAGTGTCTGTGAGGGACTTCCTCCTAGGTGGGCGTCCACGTCGCCCTCGAGGTCGGGAGCCATTACCGTGTACAGACCGGTTGTGGCGCCGGTGGCGCCAGCCGTCGTACTACAACCGCCGCCTGTGCAGGGGCAGGCTGTCGGTATGGGGTAGTCATGGCCGTCAACATTATATCCGCCGCCACCACCAACCTTAAATGCCACGGCGGGATCCCCACCGTACATGGCAACCGCACCGTCCGCTCCCTGGGGATACAGAGGCTCTCGCTCGAATTGCACCTCCAGTGTTTTTGACGCGTTGTTTGCGCCCGTGCCGGTCATTTGAAACCGGTAACGGTCTGAAGAAACATAGTCGATTACAACGGACGTGTTGAATGAAAAACCCGCGGGGGTGCTGACGGTAATTGTCGTTGAGGGATCGTCCGATGTAGGATAGCTCACATCATTAGATTGCAGGTACGTGATGACTTGGTCGACGCCCGTCTCTGCATTATTCAGGGCGACCCTGTTCTGGAGATAATTACCCGATATCCTGATGTCCGTGGATGTCTGTAAAATCGCCGTGGTTCCCAGTGCCATGAGAACGGCAATCAGGAGTATGACCGTGACGAGAACTATGCCCCGTTCGTCCGAGGACTTCCATTCGGGGGATGTGCGGGATGGGTTCATGACTTCACCTTTGTCATAGCTTCAGATTGCGGCAGAGAACCTTTGTTTCCAGCGTGTAACGCCGATAGTGATCGTTATGAACGGGGTGCGTATACGCAGGGTCCGGCCGCGCTGTCCTGCCCGTCAGTGTGACGGTGATTTCGCCGTTGTCGTCGTAGGGAGCGGGGGCGAAGGTTATGCTGTCAATATTTTCCACCACGGGCTGGTGTGTCCCGTCGTCGACGGCCCGGCCAAGGTTTGTCGTGTTGCCGCTCTCGTATATGTCGTAGGTTATGGTTTTCAGTTGCAGGTCGTCGGGATCGGAGTCGTCAACGTAGGTGAACTCGATACTGTCCGATGCGATACTCACGATGCCGGCCCCGAGAGATCCGTCGGGATCGTACCCGGCCATACGGATCTCCCGTACCATCATGTCCATGCCGGCCCGCACGTTTTGCTGCATTTCCGCGACTTGTTCCTGTATTTTCAATGACTTGTTTTGTAGCGTGAAAACGCCGTACATGGCGGCGAGTAAAATCAGTCCCACGGTCATGGCGATGATCAGTTCGATAAGCGTGAACCCGCCCTCTGCGTGATATAGTTTTTCTGACATTGGGTCTTGACGTACCATGCCTGACCTCGTGCTACTTGGACCGTATCGTCGCGATGCTGACGGTACGGTTTTCTCCCTTCCAGGAGAAGGCAACCTCCACCTCGACAGTGGCAGCGTCCGTTGAAGGAGAATCAAAGGTTACGGTCCAGGTCCTGTCATAAATGGAATTGTGCGTGTCGCTGCCGGAGGTCATGTCCGAATAGGACGCCCCCCGGAGTTCTTCCATCTTATCCTGCGCCAGCGTCGTCGCCTCGGTCATGCGGTTGCTGAAGGAGTTGCCCTGGATCACCGTTGCCGTCACGGCCGCTGTTCCCAGCAGGGCCGTCACTAGGAGAAACATGGCGATCAGCACTTCGATGAGCGTAAAACCGTTCCTGTCTGCCGTTTTTTCCATCAGCATCGACTCACTCTATGCGTACCCGGCCCGCCATCGAAACAATGACCTGTTTCGTGCCCTTCGAATTGGTGAGCGTCACCGTCCCCGCGGCGGTGACGGTGCCGTTGGGCCGGTATACAAAGTCCTGGTTGCTTGTCATCGTTACATCGAAGTACTCGTCCTGGATGTTCCGCGAACGTCGAACGTCGCTGTCGTCGGTACGCATGACGCTGTAGCTGTTGCCCGAAAAATCCACCGTGAAATTGGCGTTTTCCGTCGCAGCCTGTGACCGGGCGTACATGAGATCGGTCATGACAAGACGCGCGGCACCGTTCAGACGGTTCTGTGCCATGTAATCCCGGAATCCAGGTGCGGCAATCGCGGCCATGATTCCCATCAGGGCGACAACGATCATCAGTTCCACAAGGGTGAATCCCCCGGAAACCGGGCGCTGGCAGGTCAGAATGTCGCTTCGCCGGTTTGTCATCATCCTTGTCCGCCGTGGGAAAGCGGGCGTCTGTCGGGAAAACGTCCGCCGTGATCAGCCGTACATGTCCCTCCACCATCCGTGCTCGTATACTTCTCCCTCGATACACTTTCTTTCAGTATACTCGCGGCCATATCGACAGTCAATAACAAGGGTCATTTGCAGCCAGTGAAAGTGCTCACATTTCGGATGGAAAGAGGCACTTTTTGTTCCGCCCTTCGGTCACGTTCCTGAGTACCCGCGGTCTATGGAACACGATGCGTGATCGTTTTCTGACAGTTCCCGTTTTCAGGGATGACGGACGGTTACCGTGGTGTAGATGCCGCCCCGGACATTGAAGTGTCCCGTGACGACCGCCTGTTTCGGCTGGACGGCGGCGACGAAATCCCGCATGATGCTGTTTACCGCCTCTTCGTGAAAAATGCCGCGGTCGCGGTAACCATTGAGATAGAGTTTCAACGATTTCAGTTCCACCAGGCGTTCGCCGGGGATATATTCTATGATGATTTCGGCGAAGTCCGGCTGCGACGTCATGGGACAGAGGCAGGTGAACTCGGGGAACCGCATGTTGACGGTATAATCATGTTCCCTGAACTTGTTTTCTATCGTTTCCATAATACCTCACAAGCAGATAGCAGAATGGTGTATCGAAGATGGCGATACCCACCTTGACCAGGTACTGGCTTCCGATCATCACCGCTATGGCGGGCCAGGCGTAGAGCCCGCCGAAGGCGATTAAAATAAAAAGAACCGTGTCGATTCCCTGGGAAAGCACCGTGGACGCGATGTTTCGTATCCACAGATGCCGCCCTCCTGTTTTGCCCCGCCACCAGTGAAAGGCCCACACGTCGTGAAACTGGGATGCCAGGTACGCGATCATCGAGGCCATGACGATCCGCGGCGTCGCCCCCAGTACCGTTTCGAAGGCTTCCTGGTGATGCCAGAAGGAAGCCGGCGGCAGCACACGGGCGACGACAATCGAAACGACCATGACAAGAGACATGTAAAAACCGGCCATAACCAGGTCGCGGGCGCTCTTTTTCCCTTCGATTTCCCCCACCACGTCGGTCATGAGAAACGTGAGGGGATAGAGAATAATCGCCGCGGGCAGCAGGAAGCCACCCAGAACGACTATCTTTGACGCCAGAATGTTCGAGAGCAGAAGCGTGGTGATAAACAGATATTTCAATACTTGAATATTCAAGCCCGTCCGTCTACTTTCCGGTTGAAAGAAATAAAAAAATTGTTTTAATGGATTGATGATACACTTTTCATTACCCATTGGTACGAAGTGATTAGCACCGCTGCCGGAAGATAGTCAACGGTATATTTTGAAACGCCGGTTCAAAGGGAACGCTAATGTCATTAATGGACGAATCATATCTTGAAGAGCGGGAACGATTTATCGAGGAGACGGGAGCCCTGATCGACGAGGGACACATTGAACGGGCCAGGGAAGCGGCGGAACGTCGATGCGCGACGTACCCCGGCGATGTGGACGCCTGGCTGGCGAGGGCCGCCTGTGCCGTCCGGGCATCCCGGTTCGATGACGCTTTGTCGATTTTGCGGGATCTCGACCGGATCCTTCCGGGATGGCCCCGCATCGCGGAATGTATCGGTGATATCTACCGCGCCCGGGGCGTGGCGCCGAAGGCCCTGGCGTCGTACCGGGCCGCCGTGACGCCCGACGGTCCGCTGCGTGACCGGATCGCGGCGAAAATCGCTGAAATCTCCCGGGGTGTTGTTTCCGGAGAAGAATCAGCCGCCGGCGGAAAGGCATCCGTTTCGTCGCATCGCCATTTGCTGGCCCTAGTCGATGCGTACCGGAAGGCCGGTTTTACCGACAAGGCGCTGGATATTTTGAAACATCTGCTTCGCGACGATCCCGCCAATGCCGAGATCGCGAGGAAGATAGGAGAAATTGAGTCGGCGGCGACCGGAAACGCCGCCGTCGCGGCGGAGTTGTCGCGATGGCTTGCACGGCTTGAGAAACGGAGGTACGGACATGGATGAAGAATTCGATTTCGAAAGCAGGATCGAACATCTTCGATCGCTTACAGCGGCGGAAGAAGTAGACAGCCTGTTGATAGTCGATCCCCTGAATATCCGGTACCTGAGCGGTTTTTCCGGAGGCGAGGGGTTTTTGTTCGTGGACGGGGAGTCCGCGACGCTTGTCGTCGACGGCCGCTACACGAAGCAGGCGCGGGGAGAGGTACAGGGAACGCGCGTACTCGAGTATGCCGATAAAGTTGAAGGTGTTCTCGAAGTCATTTTATCAGGCGACCGGCGGAAAATCGGTTTCGAAGCGGGCGCGGTAACCTATGAATTGTTCACAAAGATCAGCGACGGTATGCCCGACTCGTCGCGGTTGGTCCCATTGAAGAAATCACCGGCTGTGCTTCGGGCATGCAAGGACGCGGGCGAACTGGTTCGCATGAAAGAAGCCGCGAAAATCGCTACACGGGCCCTGCGGAAAACCTTTGAAACACTGACAGAAGGAACGCTGGAACGGGAATTCGCCCTGTTGTTGAACTGGCATATGGCCCTTGAGGGAAGCGAAAAGCCGTCGTTCGACACAATCGTTGCGTCGGGAGCGAACGGCGCCCTTCCCCACGCGCGTCCCGGATCGCGCCCGTTCAAACGGGGGGATTTTATCGTCATCGATTACGGCGCCGTCTTCGAGGGATATCATTCCGATGAAACGTACACCGCCTGCCTCGGCAGGGCGACGACGGAACAGCGCCGCGTTTACGAGACAGTGCTGGCGGCCCACGACAGGGCGCTTGAAGCCGTCAGGCCCGGTGTGTTATGCAGGGAGCTCGACGGTATTGCCAGGACGTATATTGAACAGGCGGGATTCGGGTCCTATTTTGTGCACGGTACCGGTCACGGCGTAGGCCTGGATGTTCACGAAGTTCCGACGATGTCACCACGAAGCGAGGATCGGCTCGAAGAAGGCATGATCATCACCATCGAGCCGGGTATTTACCTGCCGGACCGGTTCGGCGTCAGAATCGAGGATATGATACTGGTAACCGGCGACGGTTTTGAGGTGTTATCGGAAACTCCAAAAAATTTCGTTGAGTTATAACTCAACTTTCGGGATTAGCATTTATTGAGAGCAAGTGTGTTCTTTGGCAGATTAACGTAAGCAAGAGCCTCCTCCATTATCGTATCCAGGAGAGATCGTGCTGTTTTTTCACAGAAAGA
>DSBH01000083.1 GCA_011056825.1 Deltaproteobacteria bacterium
GAATGTACCAGCCGTTCATCCAGTTCAGCTTGTCCACGTCGAAAACGGCGCCCGCCTTATTGATGCGGTCCAGGGAAAACTCGTGACAAAGTTCCTCAAGCGAAAACAGCTCCCGGTCATCGGCTGGATGCCAACCCAGCAACGCGATGAAATTGAGCAGGGCCTCCGGCAGATATCCCCGTTCGAGATAATGTTCCACCGCGACGTCGCCCTGGCGCTTGCTGAGCTTGCTGCGGTCCGGATTGAGCAGCAGGGGAAGGTGGACAAAGACGGGCAGTTCCCATCCGAACGCACGGTACAGGTAGATGTGCTTGGGAACGCTGGAGAGCCATTCTTCCCCTCGAATAACGTGAGTAACGCCCATCAGGTGGTCATCGACCACGTTGGCCAGGTGATAGGTGGGGAACCCGTCTGTTTTGATCAGCACCTGGTCGTCGACGAGTTCGTTGTCCACGGCCACCTTCCGGCGGACCACGTCGTCGAACACTGTCCTTCCCTCACGGGGAAATCTGAGCCGTATAACCGAAGGTTCTCCGGCTTCGAGTCTGCGGCGAACCTCGTCGGCGGGCAGGTCCCGGCACGCGCCGTCGTACATGGTGGGTAATTTTTTCCTGCGCTGTTCCTCACGCAGCCGCTCAAGCCGTTCTTCGGTGCAGAAACAGTGATAGGCGACACCCGCGTCAAGGAGCCGGTCCACGTGCATCCGGTAAATATCCTTGCGCTCCGACTGGATGTAGGGGCCGCAGGGACCGCCTGCGTCGGGGCCCTCATCGTCTTTGATGCCGATGGTCCTGAGCGTCGACATCAACTTTTCCACGGCGCCGGTCACGGAACGCTTCTGGTCGGTGTCCTCGATCCGCAGGATAAATGTTCCGCCTGTTTTACGGGCAAAAAGATAATTAAAAAGGGCCGTCCGCAACCCGCCCACGTGGAGATACCCTGTGGGACTGGGCGCGAAGCGCACCCGAACGTCATCACGCGCCATGTTCATCACTGTTCGTCCTGTCGCTTCCTTTCACCGTATGGGGGTGTTCGCGAAAGAGCGGGATTATACCGTTCCCTCCGTTGTTTTGTCAAAATTCTTTTACACAGTCGCGGTCCCGCAGCACTGCCGTGGATCGCCAGGAGAAAAGCCCCCTCTCCCGTAATTTTTTTATAATTTTCCTTGACAGCAGGCCCCTTCTGTGTTTCTATCCGCAGAAACGAGGAGACGAGAGCAATGGCAATCATTCGATGGTGCGAAAGCAAGAACCGCCGCTGGCGGCCACGTGCCCGAGGAATGCCCCTCTAGCTTCGCGACTCTTCGAAGGATCGACAGCCATGGGCGGCAACGCGAAGGCCTCCCGTGGTTTTTTTTCGCGATGACGCGGGTCGCCGGCAAACGGCGGACCGACAAATACACCCGTCAAGGAGGAATCCTGATGCAGGAAAAGAAAATAATTTTAAAAGACGACGAAATTCCCCGGCAGTGGTACAATATTCTGCCGGATCTTCCCACACCCATGGCACCACTGCTCAATCCGGCGACAGGACAACCGCTGTCGCCCGATGACATGGCCCGCATTTTCCCCATGAATCTGATTGAGCAGGAAATGAGTTCCGAGCGATGGATCGACATACCGGAAGAAGTACTCGAAAAATTACTGATCTGGAGACCGAGTCCCCTGTACCGGGCATACAATTTCGAACGGCTCCTCGATGCCCCGGTCAAGATTTATTACAAGAATGAAGGCGTCAGTCCTCCCGGCTCCCACAAGCCGAACACGGCAGTAGCGCAGGCGTATTACAACAAGGCCTTCGGCGTAAAGAGGCTCTCGACGGAAACAGGCGCCGGCCAGTGGGGAAGCGCTCTCAGCATGGCCTGCAACATGTTCGGCATCGAATGTCGCGTTTTCATGGTCCGCGTGAGCTACGACCAGAAACCGTACCGGCGCCTGATGATGCAGACCTGGGGTGGGAACTGTTTCTCCAGTCCCAGCAACGTTACGGAAACGGGGCGGCGGGTCCTCGCCGAACATCCCGATTCTCCGGGCAGTCTGGGCATCGCCATCAGTGAGGCCATCGAGGACATCATCGACAAGGACGACGCCCGCTACTCTCTGGGCAGTGTCCTCAACCACGTCCTGCTGCACCAGACTATCATCGGCCTGGAGACACAGCGCCAGTTCGAAAAAATCGGTGTCTACCCGGATGTGGTTATCGGGTGCGCCGGCGGAGGAAGCAATTTTGCCGGGCTTTCGCTGCCCTTCGTCCGCGACAAGATTCACGGCAAGGACATATCCATCATCGCCTCTGAACCCACTTCCTGTCCCACGTTGACCCGGGCGCCTTTCGCGTATGATTTCGGCGACCTGGCCATGAGCACGCCGCTTCTGGCCATGTATACCCTGGGACATGACTACGTCCCCGCGCCCATTCACGCGGGAGGGCTCCGCTATCACGGCATGGCGCCCATCGTGAGTCACCTGGTGAAGGAAAATCTCGTCGAAGCCAGGGCCTACGACCAGCTGGAAACGTTCGAGGCCGGTGTGAACTGGGCCCGCACCGAGGGATTCATTCCCGCCCCTGAAACAACCCACGCCATCGCGACCGTCGTGGAAGAAGCACGACGGGCGAAAGAAGAAGGCAAGGAAAAAACCATTGTTTTCAACTGGAGTGGTCATGGACTGGTCGATCTTGCGTCCTACGACGCCTACCTGTCGGGCAAATTGTTCAACTACAGCATGCCCGAGGAAGATATTGATCGTGCCCGGACCATGGTGGCGCAATTTCCCCAACCCTGACCCGGCTGT
Source organism: Deltaproteobacteria bacterium (assembly GCA_011056825.1). Taxonomy (GTDB): domain Bacteria; phylum Desulfobacterota; class Syntrophia; order Syntrophales; family UBA2210; genus MLS-D. The sequence continues at coordinate 2,793 of DSBH01000083.1, forward strand.
TACATTCGGCCCGTGGTAAAACGTCCGATGAAGTCAGGTCGAAGGGACGACCCCCGTTCTTCTGCGGGGTGTTCCTTCGACCGGGGGGAAACGAGAGATATGCATCATGAAGCGATTTGACGATTTGCTGATCAGGTGTCCGCGGCTTGGCGGCGAGGTTACCTTCGCCTACTGCCGGGTCGAACAGGGCGATCTCCCCTGCAGCCGCATCATAGAATGCTGGCCGTCGCTTCCGGTTAAAGAGTGGCTCCAGGAAGTTCTCACGCCGGAAGAATGGGACAGGTTCGTCAACCGGCCCCCCGGCGACCGGATCTCGACGATTTTCAAGGCCGTCGATTCCCTCAAGAAAAAACCCTGACGCGGCGTCGCGGGGATTTCCGCCGTCCTGGAGGGACCACTCCTCCGTTGCCTCCGAAGCAAAGCTGTGCGATGATGTGACAACTCGTCGGCGGTTGTGCGAATACGTTTAGTCCACTCCGCCGAGGGAACAACGAGGACGAATGTCATGTCACCCACCGGAACCAGGAAAAATAAGGGAGCGATCCGTTCCGCCGCGGAAACGGGTCTCCTTCTCGATGAATCGAGCACACCCGAAACAAACCGGATGACGGCAACGACGGCTCCCCTGGCCGACCGTATGCGTCCACGCTCATTCGACGATTTCGTGGGGCAGCCCCACCTGGTGGGGAAAGACGGCCTTCTGCGCCAGGCCCTGCGCCGCGACCATCTCTTCTCCATGATCTTCTGGGGCCCCCCCGGTTCGGGAAAGACAACCCTGGCCCGACTGGCGGCGACTGAAACGCAGGCTCACTTTGAAACCTTTTCCGCCGTCCTCTCGGGTGTGAAAGAAATCAGGGCCATGATCGAAGAAGCGCGAACCCAGCTTCACCGCCACGGCAAAAAGACCATTCTTTTCGTCGATGAAATTCACCGGTTCAACAAGACCCAGCAGGACGCCTTTCTGCCCCACGTGGAAACGGGGCTCGTAACGCTCATCGGCGCCACAACGGAAAACCCCTCCTTCGAAGTCGTCGCGCCGCTTCTGTCCAGGGTGCGTGTCCTGGTGCTTTCACCCTATACGGAGGAGGAACTGGCGATCATGCTCCGCAGGGCGCTGGATGATCCCGAACGCGGCCTGGGACGATTGAATATCACGGCGGAACCTGAGGCCATGGACCACCTGATTGCCGTCGCCGACGGCGACGCCCGGGCGGCCCTGAACGGGCTCGAAGCGGCCGCCGTTCTGGCAGAAGAATCGAACCGGGACGCTCCCGTCATCACGCGGGACGTCGCCGAACAGGCCTTGCAGCGACGCTTCCTGCGTTACGACAAGAGCGGGGAAGAACACTACAACCTCATATCGGCGCTGCACAAAAGCCTTCGAGGCAGTGATCCCGACGCCGCGCTTTACTGGCTGGCGCGCATGCTCACGGCGGGCGAGGATCCCCTGTACATCGCGAGAAGAATGGTGCGGTTCGCCTCGGAAGACGTGGGTCTCGCCGACCCGGCGGCCCTGTCGGTATCCCTGAACGCCATGGAATCTTTCCGGTTCCTGGGATCTCCCGAAGGCGAGCTCGCCCTTGCCGAGGCCGCTGTCTACCTCGCGGCGGCGCCCAAGAGCAACTCCCTTTACCGCGCAATGGGCGCGGTTCGAAAAACCATCGAGGAAACAGGCGCTTTACCTGTTCCACTGGACGTGCGAAACGCTCCGACGAAGCTCATGAAGGATCTTGGATACGGTAAAAACTACAAGTACGCCCACGATTACCCCGACGCCCAGGTCCACCAGGAGGCATTGCCTGAAAAACTTCGAAATCGGATCTTTTATCGACCCACCGACCGGGGCTACGAAGCACGCGTCCGGGACCGACTTCTTGCCTGGAAAAAGCTGAAGCAACGGGAGTGATTGTCCCGCCTCCAAAAATCCCGCCAACGGTTGTTCACTCAAAAAAGTTTTCGCAACCACACGTTTTCTCCCCACGACGCACACGAAGAGAAATATTGTCTTATTTTTAATTATTCAATATACTTATTGTAAATATTTCGCATGAAAGGATGCCGCATGCACTACAACACGGCCCTCAGATCCTACAGCGCGAAACGGCTTGAGGAAATAGAACACGCCGACATTCTCGTGGGAATACCCTGCTACAACAACGAGCAGACGATCAAGCACGTGATTCAGATGCTCACTCACGGTCTCGCTCGGTATTACAAGGACAGGCGGAGTGTCATCTTCGTCGCCGATGGCGGCTCGACGGACGATACGAGGGAAGTCGCCAAGGAATTCCAGATCAAACCCTGGCAGGAAAAAGTGGTGTCTATCTACAGAGGACCCGCGGGTAAGGGATCGGCCCTCCGTTCGATCTTCGAGGCCGCCTGCCGCCTGCAGATAGATGCCTGCGTCGTGGTCGATTCCGACCTCAGGAGTATCACTCCCGACTGGATCCGCTACCTGCTCGACCCGGTGCTCGAAAAGGGCTACCAGTTCGTGGCGCCTGTCTACGTCAGACACAAATACGACGGCACGATCACCAACAACATCGTGTACAACCTGACGAGGGCCCTCTACGGAAAACGGATCCGGCAACCCATCGGGGGCGATTTCGCCCTTTCCCGGGAGGTCACGCGGTACTTTATCAACCAGGACGTGTGGGAAACGGACGTTGCGCGTTACGGCATCGACATCTGGATGACCACGCACGCCATCACCAGCAATTACCGTGTCTGCCAGTCGAACCTGGGCGTCAAGATTCACGACGCCAAAGACCCGGGGCTGCACCTGGGCCCCATGTTCCGGCAGGTGCTGTGGACGGTCTTCTCGCTCATGGAAACGAACGAGACGATCTGGAAAAAGGTGCGTGGCAGTGAACCGGTGGAAACGTTTGGCTTCGAGGGGTTCCTGGAACCGGAGCCGGTCCCCGTGAATCTCGAGGGAATGATCGAACATTTCAAGACAGGATACAGCCAGTTCTCAGCCCTGTGGAGAGAGGTGCTCAGCCCGGAAAGCTGCGAGGCCGTCTCCCGCGCCGCGTCCATGAACGCGAAGAATTTCAATCTGTCAACAGAGGACTGGGTAAAGATCCTCTACGAACTGGCGGCGACCTTTCATACATGGAAAGTGAATCGCAACAAACTCGTCGACGTGATGACCCCGCTCTATTACGCCCGTGTCGCCACCCTCGTCCGGCGCACCTGGGACATGAGTTCCGCCGAGGCGGAAGCCCTGATCGAAGACCAGGCGGTGAAATTCGAACGCCAGAAGGATTACCTGGTAGAGATCTGGGACGAAGGCGTCAAGGCGCCCCTTAAACCAGCGGCCGGTCGCCGTTGAGCCGTTCGTAAACTCTCATGTACTGAGCGATCATGGTCTCCAGGTCATACTTCTCCCTGGTCTCCCGCATGATGCGCCTGATCTGCGGTTCACGCTCGACGGCGGGCCTTCGATGAAAGCGGAGGCTTTTTTCCATGCCGAAGAGCAGCCCGCCGGGATCGTAATCCCTGAAAAGAAACCCGTTTCCCACATCCTGGGGAGAACCGTCCGCCTTCAGCCGCAGTTCCCTGATCTTGTCGTGGTAGCCCCCGGTGTCGCGGTTCGTTGCCGTGGCGCCGAACAGGTTGCCTACCTGGTCGATCTGCCCGCAGGGCTCGTAAAGAGATACCCCGAAAACATCGCTCGCGGCGGCGAACCCGAGCATGGACAGATCCTCCTGGTAGTGGTGGTAGGCGATTTTTCCTCCCGAAACCCAGGCGATTCTTCCAAGTATTTCCTCGTGCGTGCGGTCGCCGCCGACGCCGTTGGCCACGATCGCCACCTGCACGTCCGGGTTTTCAATGACGAAACGAAGCAACACTTCTTCAAAGACCGCCACTCCTTTCTGTAGCGGATCGAGTCTGGACGGCCAGTAGAACAGCACCGCTCCGGAATTCACGTTGAGTCCGGTCCGGCGTTGAAATTCCAGGAGATTTTCACGTTTCGCCGCCAGGACGTCCGCGTCGGGGCCGTAGTTCCTGACGAGGTGAGGGCAGAACTCGGGGTACATCGTGCGGGACGGGGCGTTGATGATCGATACGACGGCGCCCACGGCGTATTTCGCCTTTACTTCATCACGAACGCTCTGAGGAATGACGGGCTGATCGATGAAATAATCATTTACCACTTCTTCGAGGAACCGGCTGCCGACAAAATTCACCATCGTGGCGTTTTTGATCGCCGTCGCCTGGGCGTCGATGCAGCGTCGACCCTGATCGTCCGACAAGTACAGGAAGGGAGTCAGTTCGTCTATCTCGATGCCGAACAGCATCTCCAGAGGAATGTGGCCGGTGAAACTGTTGTGCATCGTGTGCAGAAGCGGAATGCCCCGGGATTTCACGTACGCCGAGACGGCCCCCCCGGCCATCCAGTCGTGGGTATGGACGATCAGCCGCCCCCGACTCTTTCCCCGCACATCTTTGATGATGTGATTTATTACTTCTTTCTGGAACTCGGCCGCGTTCCGGGCGGGATCGCCGGCATAGGCGCCCGGCAGGTCGGCGAAAACGGAGGAGCTGACCAGATGAATCCTGTCCGTGTCGTGCTGATACCGCAAGGTGCGCCAGTCTTCCTCGCCGATGCGGCTGTCCTCGCGGAACCGCTTCTTGAGATTCAACATGGCCAGGTGTACGTCCACGTTCCGTTCGTTCAGCCCCTCGCAGAGGGCGGAGACCACTTCGCCGAGGCCGCCGCTTTTCCCCGATATATAGGACGCCAGCGCCCCCATATCCGCTGGCAGACGCCCGCTTTCGGGTGCGATGAGCAGCACTGCCGTGCGTTCCCGCCGCTTCAACACCTCGAAACGCCTGATGGCGACCTCGAAATCGTCGATCTTGCGGGTGAGCACGTGGGCCGCCTGGGTGATGGAACCGCCGTATGGGTTGAAATAGGAATGTACGGCGTGATCCTCGCCGATCCGTTCATGAAGAAAGTAGATATGATCCGACGTGGTCAGGTGCCGCCAGCGGGTCAGCAGCTCGCCGTCGGCGCGCCGGGCTTCTCCTTCCAGTTTTTCGATGTTCCGGAACAATTCGTACTGGGTCATGGTACCCAGCCACCCGTGAGTATCCCGCGATGCGTCAGCCCAGGACGATGTCGCAAGGCCCGGAATATCCACGGGGGGACATTCCACGTTTTCGAACCGTTCGGCTATCTCCGTGGGATTGGCCATGACGATTGACTCATGGTTTGCGAAAGCCCGGGGAATCGCCTTCCAGAATTCGAAAATGCGGGTGTCTTCCCAGAGATGTTCCCCGATATGCTCGAAATCGTAGCCAAGCAGCACCGCCGGTCCGTCAATACGCGCGATATTGGCGGCATATTCCTCCGGCGCTAGCGGCCGGTGGGTGAAACGAAAGGCAACGTCATCGCTCAGGTCCCTGTTGCGAGGAATGACGACGAGACCATTTTCAACGGACTTGAACACTGAATCGGGTGTCAGAACCGCTCCGTCGCCGTACATGTCCCGACGCTGCTCGCACAAAATCGCCCGGTACCCCATATCGTGAACAGCCGCGGCGACATTATTATTGTACATCAGTTCCGTGTTGCGAAAGGATGTAGGCTTGATACCGAAGAGGTGCCGCATCAGATCGCGATGCAGCGAGACCTGGTCGCGGAATTCCTGTCGCTTCGGATCTTCGAAAAGCGACGTGAGTGAATGGTAGTAGGTCTCATCGAGATACTCGACCCGCTCGCCACCGCCCGCATCGAGCAGACGCTGCAGGGCCGTGATCACGTCGGGACTGTAGAGTTGCGCCTGCTCCAGGAAAGTCCCCGAAAAACTGAAAGTCGCCTTGAACGATTCCTCGCCGGCCACCATTTCCTCAAAGAGCGACAGCGCGGGCAGATAGCATTTCGATGCGACCTTTTGAAATACCTCGCGGTTCAGATCCTCCCAGAGGAACTTGTCCCGCTCGGGATGCAGGCGAAAGGGCTGGTGCAGCTGGAAGTACAAACAGACTAGCGACATGTGAACACCCTCCTTCAAACCCGCCGTCGACGGGCGCGCGGCATGGAGCTAGGCCCAGTGGACCAGTCCCGGTTCCTGATAGGAGAAAAGGTCGGGATGCGTCGGCATGATACGAATACCGTAAACAAAGGTGCCGGATTTTTCGGCCCGGTACTCGCCGGAATATATGAGCGTTCCGTCGTCGGCGTCGACGCCTGTCCTGCTCATCCCCAGAACGGCCGATTTGCGCAGAACGCCCCGCTCCCCGGATTCCATTATGACCAGTTCCACCCGCACTTCCTCTTCCGAGAGCCGGCCCAGGTCGATTCCCGCCTCCACCTGGAACGATCCGCCCACATCAAGGCGGTCACCCGTGAAACCACGCACCTTGTACCACCGGATGTGGTCCCGCGAAAACCGCGAGGATATTTTCTGTTTCCAGCCGGCCAGAGCCCGCGCCCGTTCGTATCCACGCGCTTTCAGGACCGCCGCGCGACGGGCCGCGGGCAGGTACATGGTTTCATAATACTGCTTGACCATGCGGTGAGTGTTGAAACGGGGAACAAGGCTTTTGATGGACGATTTCATCATGGCGAGCCATTTTTCCGGATAACCGCCGCCATTCGTATCAAAAAAACAGGGCAGTACCGACGATTCGAGCACGTCGTAGAAAGAATCACTGTCGGCGGTGTTCTGCGTGTCCACGTTACTGTACTCCCTGCCGTCGCCGAAGGCCCAGCCGTTGTCGCCGTTGTAGGCTTCGTCCCACCAGCCGTCGAGAATGCTCAGGTTCAACCCGCCGTTCACCACAACCTTCATGCCGCTCGTTCCGCTTGCTTCGCGCGGCCGCAGGGGATTGTTGAGCCAGACATCGACACCTTGAACCAGGCTTCGCGCCATTCCCAGATTATAATTCTCGATGAAAAAAATATTGTCGATGAACCGCTCGTCCCAGGTATAGGCGAACAACTGTTTCAGAAGCTCCTTGCCGGCCTCGTCGTTCGGGTGGGCTTTGCCCGCGAAAATAACCTGCACGGTTCTGCCGTTGTCGTTCAGCAGTCGAGACAGGCGTTCGCAATCCTCGAACAGCATGAGCGCCCGCTTGTAGGTGGCGAATCTCCGGGCGAAACCAATGATCAGGGCGCCCGGGTCGAGGCTTTCCGTTTTCCGCCGGACCAGAGACCGGGGAATCCCCTGCCGCTCGCTCTGCGCCGTCAGGCTGCCTTTCACGTAATCAATCATTTTTGTCTTGAGATCCACGTGAGTCTGCCAGAGCACCTTGTCGGGAATCTCGTCCACCCGTTCCCAGCCCAGGGTTTCAAAATCCCCGGAATACCAGTCAATCCCCAGGTAGCGCTCGTAACATTCCTTCATCGCGGGCGCCACCCATGACTGCATATGCACACCGTTGGTGACGGCCTTCACGGGCACTTCATCCTCGTCGAATCCCGACCATACCTTTTTCCACATCTTCCGCGCGACCTGGCCGTGAAGTTCGCTCACTGCGTTGGAGGCGCAGCACAGATTGAAAGCAAGTACGGGCATGAAAAAAGGTTTGCCCGAACCCGGTTCGTCCCGGCCGAGCTGCCAGAAGGTGTCCCAGGATATTCCCAGCTCCTCGGCGTATTCGGAAAAATAATTTTTCATGAGCGATTCTTCGAACCGTTCATTGGCCGCTTCGACGGGACTGTGGGTAGTAAATATGGAACTCGCCCGCACAACCTCCCGTGCCTCGTGAAAGGTCAGCCCCTTTTTTTCCATGAGGCCCCTGATGCGCTCGAGCAACAGAAAGGCCGAGTGTCCCTCGTTAAGATGAAAGACGGCCGGCCGTATTCCCAGCTTTTCCAGCAACCGCACGCCGCCGATGCCCAGCATTATTTCCTGCTCGATGCGAAGCCGCTGGTCGGCGCCGTAGAGACGCGACGTGATGGCCATGTCCTGGCTGTTGTTTTCGGGAATGGCCGTGTCGAGCAGGTACAGTTTCACCGTTCCCACGGTAACATGCCAGGCCTGGGCGTACAGTTTCCGCCCGGGCAGGTCGACATGGATCTTCAGCGCCTCGTCGGGCCTGCCCCCGTTGGCGCAGATGCTCACAGGCATGCGTGAAAAATCATTGTCCGGGTAGAGTGCGGTTTGATTGCCCTCGCCGTCAAGCATCTGTGAAAAATAGCCGTTCTTGTACAGCAGTCCCACGCCGACGAGAGGAAAATGAAGGTTGGCCGAGGACTTCAAGTGATCCCCCGAAAGAACGCCGAGACCGCCCGAATATATGGGCAGGCTCTCGTGCAGGCCGTATTCCGTCGAGAAATAGGCCACGGGGGTTTTCGCCGTGATAAGCGCATCATCGTCTCCAAATGATCCATTGTCGGCGCCGATGTCGTCAAGCAGGGTCAACACCCGCCGGTAAAGCCGCAGGTAGGTCTCGTTTTCCGCCATTTCCGCCAGCCGGTCTTCCCTGACCCGCTCCAGCAGTTCCACGGGATTGCGGCCGAGATCGACCCACAGGCGGGGATCCAGCCGAGCGAAGAGTTCTTCTATTTCGGGGGTCCAGGTCCAGGTAAGATCGTAAGCGATTTCCCTGAGACGGCCAAGCGGCTCGGGCAAGGGAACGGCGACGCTGAAATTCCGGTACCGCGGCTGCAGAGAATCGGTGCCCGCGTAAGTAACCTCGCGGCCCGTGCCGCTGGTATCGAGACCGTGAAGACGCTTATCCGCCGTCGCGACGGCCTCGCTGTACGCTTCTCCGTAGCGATCATACAGAACAGCCCAGTCGGCCCGTGCCGCGACAAACCGGGCCATGCTCCGTTGACGCCGTTTCTCTTCGGGCGTCCAGCCCAGGACGCGGAGAAAGCACTCCTTAAGCGCCGCGACGCAGTGTTCCCGACTCCTGCCCTGAAAATCAAGGACGAAAACACCGTCGGCGGGTACGTCCTCCTGCCGCCGTACCCAGGCTCCGAAACCGGCGCGATCCGTTGTTACCACCGGAAGACAGCGTGCCGCGCCGTCCAGCGGCGTGTATCCCCAGGGCTCATACCGGGAGAGAAACACGCCCAGGTCGCAGGCGCCGATTACGTCGTCATACGTGAGATTCACAATCCCGTCGTACCCGTCAAGATAGACGGGCATGCAAATCACGTGAACGGCGTCGCCGGGATCATTCAAAAGATTGAGGGAGTTGCACGCGTTCCAGACGGGGTCATGCTGGGGATTAGAAATCTGGTGAGTACAGATGCGGGCGACTCCGGAAGCAACGACACCCTCTTCTCCCCGAATGATGCGCGATGTTTCATTCGAAATCCCCCGGTGAGCGCCGAGGATGCCCAGGAAGGCGACCACCTTCCTGCCGGCCGGATCATTGCGCAGGTCCTCGCCTACGCCCTTCAGCGATTCCAGAAACAGGTCGATCCCCTTGCCCCGGAAATCGTATCGTCCCGATGTAAAAAAAATATCGGTCCTGTCGACGGGCAGTTCCGTATGGAGGAACTTCGACGCGAAATCAAGCATCGTCAGGCGGCGTGGATCGTTTCCAGTCGCTTCGTCGAAACATTCAGGAACATCATTAATAGTAATACCATTGGGAAGAATCACCCGGGGAGTGCGCCCCAGGATGCAGGTCACTTCCTCCGCCGTCACCTCACTCACGGCGGAGAGGCAGTCAGCCTGCGCCGCGGCGGCTGTCTCGATTGAATGCCGCGCGCTGACGTTCAGCCGTGACGCCAGATCGGCGGTAAAAGCGGCGCCCTGATCCTCCGGCAGGTCGTCGCCCGCATCGGCGATCGCCCTGCCCAGCACCGTGGCGTGAGCGGTGAAAACCGTCGCGATTTCGGGAACATTCCGGTTGAGGTAGAGAAGTCCCGCCGCCGTCGTCCAGTCGTGAAAATGGGCCACGAACACCTCGTGATGCCGTAGCAGCCGTTCATAAAGAATTTCCACCATTTCGGCCGCCGCCGTGGCGAACAATACCTGTTCAATGTAGTCCGGACCTCCCGCCATGGAATCGACGCCGTAGTTCTGCCAGAGCCCGAAGAGCAACCTGTCCGTGTCGTACTTTCCGTTGTGGCTCACCAGGATGGTCCGGGGCCCACCGGGAGCGTCCTGCCAGCGACCACACCGGCAGGACAGATTTCTCGCGCCCGCGTCGAACCTGATGTCGTCCCAGAGTTCTTCGTCGGTCTCTTCGAAATCCGGATTGTTTCCCAGGTCGGGACCGATAAGAAAATAACCGGCTCCAAACCGCTCGACGGCACGGCCGGCCTTCCCCCTGAGAACCCTGTGGATGCCGCCCACCTTGTTGCAGGTTTCCCAGCTCAATTCAAAAAGGCAATCAGCCGATGTATCAATCTTGTTATTCATGTTACTTCGCACACCTTGTTCCCTTCCTCCGTTCTGTTTCCGCTTTACCCGCCGTCCCGGGGAAGGGACGTTTCGCCCGCCCGGTCCGCCGCGGAGCGGTAGCACGCGAGCACCGCCGCCGCCTGGCGTCGCCAGGTTAATTCCCTCATATCCTCGAGGCCGTCCCGAACGATCTTCCGGCGCCGATCGTCGTCGCCCAGAATGTCCAGCATTTCCCGCGCCAGCTCTTCCGTATCTTCCGGATCCACGACAGGACAGCTTTGCAACACTTCCGCAACCCCCGAATGCACCGAAAGAATAACGGGAACGCCCTGGCTGATGGCTTCGAGCGCGGTGATTCCGAAGGGCTCAGAATCGCTTGGCATGACGTACAGGTCGCTTCGGGCGAAAGATTCCGTCACGTCCCCGCCTTCCAGAAATCCCGTGAACACACACCGATCGGCAATGCCCTCCTCCACCGCACGTTGCTTCATCATGCTGATCATGTCGCCCGCTCCGACGATCAGGAAACGCACCGACGGATCTGCCGCCGCAACAAGGAGTGCCGACTCGATGAAATACCCGGGCCCCTTCTGAAAAGTTATTCTGCCGAGAAAAAGAACAGTTTTCCCTCCTGCAGGCTCTTTCACATTCTTCCGCGGCGCGGGCGGCAGGGGGAGCGCCGCGTTGTGAACGACCGTGATGCGCCCGCCCGGTATGCCGTACTGATCGATTATTTTCTGTTTCGTGTAGTTACTGACGGCGATAACCTGATCCGCCTCGAGCATGCCGAAACGTTCCACCCCATAAATGTATTCGTTGATCCGCAACGGGCTCCTGTCCGACTCGAGAGAGTGTATGTGCACGATCAAGGGTCGTCCCGTTTCCTCGCGGGCAGCCATACCGGCGGGGATCGTCATCCAGTCGTGGACGGCGATGACGTCGAAATATTCCGTCCGGGCAACGGCCCGGGCGCACCGGGCGTACCGGGCCACCTCGTCGTACATGTCGCCGCCGTACCTGTCCCCGTCACGTTCCGGCAGCTGTTCCCGGTAATCGCCCGCCGTCATGTAGGGGGCAAGCAACACATCCACGGGACGTTCCAGTATGGCTGGTGTTGCCTCGGAATCTTCGGCGAGAGGTGCCGACAATCCGTCGATGATCCTGAGGTCCGGCGGGAACGCGGAAGCTTCCGCGCCGGGCGCCACGAAAACGACCTCCGCTCCGTTCGCCAGAAGTCCGTCCGCCAGTCCGCGGCATGCCGTTCCCAGGCCGCCGCTTACGGATGGAGGAAATTCCCATCCGAACATCAATATTTTCATGGCACCCCCCTGTGTTCGTTCACCGTTACGACTGCTCCTGGTTACGGGACGCGAAGAGCGGTTTCCCGGTCACGTCTCCCACGCCGACTACTTTCAACAGACGTTCCGCCACCCGATCCCGGATCACTTTCCGTTCTTCCGGCGACATACCGGCGAGCGCCACCTTGCCCCCCGCGGCCCGCTCGTGACCGCCGCCCGTACCCAGCCCGCGCAATATACGCAGGGCGATCTTGCCGGCCCACCAGCCCCGTCGGGATGTGCGGACAGACAGAATCAGTTCGTCCCGGTACTCGCCCATGGCCAGCACCCACCGGATAGCCTCCATGCGAAGAAGAAAGTCGGCCATCTCGGCGGGAATATCGGGGTTGCCGATTTTGCCCAGATCCGTCACGATAACGTTCTGGTACACCACGCAGCTTTCGATCGCATCGACATACTTGAGATAATAACCCTTGGGAACGGGAGGATTTTCAATCGCCGCCAGCGTGCGGGGCGCCACGCGGGGAGCAAGAAAGTTGAATGTCTCGAGGTCGGCTTTTGTAACGGAACGGGAAAAACCGCCGGTATCTGTTTTCATTCCGTAGAAAAGTGCCGTCGCCAGCCTTTTGTCCACGGGAATTTCAAGTTCCCGCAAGTATTCCGTCAGGATGGTCGAGGAACTGCCGTAACCAGGCCTTACATCGTAAAAGTCGCATTTCTTCGTCGCCGCATTGAGCGGATGATGATCAATGACCACCTGGGGATAAACGGCTCGAGGAATATCGTTGTTGCCTGTATGCGGCTGACTGTCGATCAGGCAGACCAGTGAAAAATCTCTGAAGGAAATGTCTTTTATGCTTGTCATCTCGATTTTCAGGCGGCGCAGCATCTGCCGGTTCTCGGCCCTGCCCACGATGCCGCCGTACACGATAACGACTTTCCGTTTGGGTTTCTGTGCAAAAAAAATAACCTTCAGGGCCTGGGCCGCGGCCATGGCATCGGGATCGGGATTGTTGTGACACACGATGAGAATCGAACGTTTGCCCGACGCGAGATCAAGCAGCGTCCGGGCGGGATGTTCCACGATATCCTGATTTGAGTTCATGGATTTAATTCCTTTATCTGCTGATGCCGCCGTCCCATATTTGTCTTCTCATCCGCTTACACGCCGATTCCGCGGACTACCGTGGTCGTATAAAGTGCTGGAGCATAGAGGTGACGGGCGCGGGAGCCCTGTGAGGCGTTCCCCTGTCCGGCACGGGCTCGCGTCCCTGAACCCGCACCGCCGGGTAGTATTCCCTGAATCGAACGTATCGACGGCCCCATCGGAGGCCCGGTGGGAGGCGAACATGCTTTGTGTGCAAATATCACACCGGTTCACTCTTTTTTTATTTGTCAACATAATGACTCTAATGCATACTATAGCTCGAAGCGAAAAAGAGAGTCAATAATGAAAGAATATCTCCTCCATCTTGTAAATAATATTCGAATTTCCGATATTCTTGATATCGGCGTCATCACGGTGTTGATTTACGTGATCCTCACCTGGATGAAGAAAACGGCATCACGCTTTGTCTTTTTCGGCATTATTATTCTCAGCATGATATATACGGCGGCCCGCTTTTTTCACATGTACCTCACCGAGTATGTTCTGCGGGGGTTTTTTGCCGTTTTCCTGATCGCCTTGCTGATCATTTTTCAGGAAGACCTCCGTCGCTTTTTCGAACGACTGGCCATCTGGAGACCGCGCAGCCGTGAACGCGCCTCCGTCGCCTCGCCTACAGAACCGCTCGTGACGGCGATCATGAGACTGGCGCGGAAACGGCGGGGAGCGCTGATCATTATCAAAGGACGAGATCACCTCGATCGCCACCTCGAGGGAGGCGTCGCCCTCGACGGCGAAGTGAGCACGGCGCTTATCGAAAGCCTTTTCGACACGAATTCACCGGGTCACGACGGCGCTGTCGTTATCGACAATGGGCGGGCCAAGTTATTCAGCTGCCACCTCCCCCTGTCCAGAAACAGCGTGAAGGTGGCGGGTCTCGGCCTCCGTCACACAGCCGCTCTCGGCTTGTCGGAGCTTGCCGACGCCCTGTGCATTGTCGTTTCGGAAGAACGAGGCACTGTCTCGGTCGCGATGAACGGCACCATACGTACCCTGGTAACCCCGGAGGATATCGAGGGCGAGATCGACGCGTTCTACCGGCTGCAGTCTCCCGAGCGAACAGGAAAGGGCAGGCGACTGCGGGTAACCGCGAATCCCTGGGAAAAGGGAATCGCCCTTGGTCTGGCGGCGGTTCTCTGGCTTGCATTCGGATTCCAGACGGAAAGTATCCGCCGGGACTTCACCATTCCCGTTTCCTACCGGAACCTTCCGGTTAACTGGATCATCGAAAGCCAGGACCCGCGCGAAGCCACCGTCTCCCTGATGGGACCGAAACAGGCCTTTGATCTTTTCGACAAGAATACTCTGCGGGTAATCGTGGACATGACCGACATTCGCGAGGGCAGCCAGGAAATCCCCCTGACGTCCGGAAGCGTTGAGCATCCCTCGAACTTGACCGTGGTGGACATCCAGCCGGCAATACTCACGCTGACGGCCCACGAACTGGTCCCCCGGGACGTGTCCGTGCGGGTGCAGACGACAGGAACGTTGCGGGAGGACCTGGTTCTGGAAGGCATTGAGGTATCGCCTGAAAAGGTCACGATGCTGGCGACACGGCAAAGCGACGACGATCTGCGCATCGTCACCGAACCGATAGCGCTCGACACTATTACCGAGACAACCCGGCTGTCGCCGGGCGTCGTTCAGCAGGCCGGCCTGTTTTTCGTCGACAGGCGTCCTCCGCCGATAAACGTTATCGTCAAGGTATCACGGAAAGAACCCGCCGTGAAGAACACCCCGGAGGAAGCCCCCGCCACGGCGGGCGAGGATCTGGAGTGAAGCCGCGCCGCGTCCGGCGCCGGGCGAACAATACTGCCTACGTCCTGCCCCGCCGACGGCCGCCGGACCGTTTTTCTTTTTCCATGTCGCGCAGGACTTCTTCCGGTTTCTCAGTGGTGCGGATGAACACGGTCCGGGTTTTATCGGCCGCGGGAGCCGCCGTCTTGACCGGCTTTTTCTTCGTAATGACCCATGACCCCGTCTCCGAATTGATGTCCCAGTTTTCCAGGTTGAATTTGATACGCGGAGCACGGGACATGTGTACCAGGTCCTTGATCAACGCGTCCAGCGCCGCGAGAGAGAACTCGTCGTCGGGCTCCTTTTTGAGAACACCGTAGAAATAGGTTGTCGTCGCTGAACTCGACCACTTCAACATCGCCAGGTTCACGCCGTGCCTGACGAGAACCATCTTGACTCTCCGGTTCGTGTCATACCGTGAACCCGGCTTGTCATACACTCCCGCCATACCTACTCCTTAAGCGCGACGATGATCCGGCCCGGTTATTATGCACCGAATTGCGCGATGAGTATCGTGTGATCAGATGGTTTTTCCATTCTTCGGGGATCGAGGTCGATGTAACAGCCCGTAGAGCGGGCGGCCAGAGGAGGGGTGGCCAGGACATGATCAATGCGCCAGCCCAGCTTTCGGTCAAGCGCGCGGGGTACCCGGTAATCGAAAAACGTGTACTCCTCCCGCGCGTCGGGATTGTGTCGTCTAAAAACATCCGTCAGCCCCCAGTCTATCAGCCGGTCGAATCCTTCCCAGACCTCGGGGATGAAATCAACGTGGCCGCGCAGCCGTTTTGGATTGTGAACGTCGATTTCTTCGCGGGCCACGTTCAGATCGCCGCAGCATATGAGGGACTGCTCCGGTGAGGCGTGACGTTCGAGGTACTCCCTCAGGCGCTCAAACCAGCGCAGCTTGTTGCGGAACTGTTCGTGGTCCCGATCACGCCCCTGAGGAACATAGAGATTCAGAACCGTCACGTCGTTGAAATCGACCCTCAGCAACCGGTCTTCATCGGGTGGTTCCTCGTCGTCGAATCCTGCCTCGACTTTCAGCGGCCGTTCGGTCGAGGCCACGGCCACGCCGTTGTACCGCCCCGTCCCGCTGAATGCCACATGATAGTCGATCTCTTCAAAGGCTCCGGCGGGAAAGGCGGCGTCAGCCACCTTCGTTTCCTGGAGACAGAGAAACCGCGGGCGGTTACGTTCAAGCCAGGGAATAACGACATGAAGGCGCGAGCGAATCGAATTCACGTTGAAAGTCGCCGCCGTAAAAGACTGCATGCTTACGCTCCGTCCGGCCTGTGCCGGTATGCATCACTGTATAACATACTTTTCCCGCGGACAGAACAGGAATACCGTAAAAACACTATCGGTCATGCCTGAATCGCCCCCGGCCTTCGACGGAGCTCCACCCCCTGAAGGGGGCACACGAGGCCGAACGGCGTGGCCGACAACCGATCATTCTGAACCCCTGATGTAACCCGGTCATCCTGAGTTCTGTCGAAGGATAGACCGGGCAAGAAGTAGCCGGACAGTAAAAGTTCCTCTTTCGCGATGGAACGGTTCATGAGTGATTCAGTTTGTGCTATCCATACAGCAACCTCAATGGTTTGATCTGAATGTGCATCGAACAGCACACAGCGTGCTGAATCAACGGGGGGTTGAACTGCCTGTATCATGAACAGGCGAAATCAATCGCGGATTTCGGGCGTCTTTGATCCGGTTGAATTGAACCGGGTGTTGTGCTAGGAATGTCAACGGGAACCGGATCGCGCGAGGACGTCCATGCCTGTTTTTGAGTACAATGCCATCAGCAAGAGCGGGAAACAGCTCAAGGGAATCATCGATGCCCACAGCGTCGTGGCGGCTCGCCAGAAACTCCGGGAACGGGAAGCCTATCCCGTCTCGTTGCGGGAAACGGCGGCGGAAGACAGGGAAACCACCGCCGGATGGAGCCTGAACAATCTGTTCAGAAAAATCGGACAGGGAGAAGTGACCGTGATGACGCGGCAGCTTGCGACACTTCTGGGCGCCGGCATTCCACTGGTTCCCGCGCTGAACGCCCTCGTATTACAGACAACGAACCCGGCCCTGAAGAAAACGCTGGCCCAGATCAAGGAACAGGTAAACGAGGGAAACAGCCTCGGCCAAAGCCTCGGCGCGTATGGACGCGTGTTTTCACCGTTTTACGTCAACATGGTACGGGCCGGCGAAGAGTCGGGCGCGCTCGACGTGGTGCTGGAACGCCTCGCCGAATTCACCGAAAAGCAGCGCATCCTGCGGGGCAGGGTGCGGGCGGCTC
>DSBH01000205.1 GCA_011056825.1 Deltaproteobacteria bacterium
AAATAGGTGTGTTCTCGTGGCTGATTCGACAAAGAAGAAAAGGACCAAAGCTCTCACGGATACCATGGAGGATTATCTGGAGGCGATTTTTGATCTGTCGGAGCAAAAAAAAGCGGTGCGGGTCAAGGATATCGCCGGCAAAATGGATGTGCGCATGCCGACTGTTACCAGCATGTTGAAAACGTTGAGTGAGCGGGGACTGGTCAACTACGAACGCTATGAATACGTGGAATTGACGAAACGGGGTATCGCCATCGGGCGCGAGATGAGAAGAAAGCACGACGCCCTTCGGCAGTTTCTCACGGATATTTTAAAAGTGGACGACGAAACCGCCGACGTGGAAGCCTGTAGAATGGAACACGCTCTCGGATCGGAGACGCTGGACCGGATCAGGGATTTCATGAGCTTTATTCATACTTGTCCCAGGACCGGCGAGAGCTGGCTCGAGCGTTTCGATGAATACCGGCGGAACGGAATGAACATGGAGGCCTGTCGTGAACAGGCGGAGGCGTTTTTTTACGACTTGAGGCAATGTTTCGATGTCGACGAGACGCCTTTAAAAAAGGACTTTCCGGCGGAACGCGGGACGGATCGGGCCGCCACTCCCATAAAAGACACGGTTACACTCAAAAAAAAGGGCGCCCGCCGTGGTGAGCGGACGCCCGGAGCTGCGGTTAAAACTCCCTGAATTCCCCTTCATCGTCGTCTTCCATGGGGATTACTTCATCAAATTTTTTTTTCGTTTTTCTGGTATTGTTTCCTTCCGGCAGCCGGAGGGCGGCGTTCCCCTCTGTCGTTTCTTTCCTGTCGGCATCAGTCCAGTCAGCGTCCACCGTCGATTGGCGGGCATCCCCGTCGGTGTTCGATGCCGCGAGGCGCGCTGTATGTGCGGATGCGCCGACGATCCCGGCAAGCTCGTGTACGACGGCGAGCATGCTTTCAGCCTGGGACGACAGCTCTTCGGCCGCGCTGGCCGATTCTTCGGCGTTGGACGCCGACTTCTGGGTTACCTTGTCCATTTCAGTGAGCGCAAGGTTTACCTGGCTGATGCCGTTGGACTGTTCGGCTGATGCCGTGGCGATTTCATCCACAAGCTGGCCGATTTTTTTCGACATGGTCATGTTTTCCTGAAAAGCATCCCGTGTGGAACCGGTCAGTTCGCTGCCTTTCTTGACGGCTTTGACCGTTGTTTCGATAAGATCGCTTGTTGTTCTCGCCGCTTCTCCCGCCCGCATGGCCAGGTTTCGCACTTCGTCGGCCACCACGGCAAAACCGGCGCCGGCTTCGCCGGCCCGGGCGGCCTCCACCGCCGCGTTCAGGGCAAGCAGGTTCGTCTGGAAAGCGATTTCATCGATGGTCTTGATGATTTTGCTCGTTTCTTCACTGGACCTGGTAATTTCCTCCACGGCACGGCCCATTTCTTCCATGTGTGAACTGACTTTTTCGATCGTGCGGCGGGTGTCGTCCATCATGGCCTTTGCCTGACCCGCGTTGTCGGCGTTCTGTTTGGTCATGGAGTCCATTTCCTCCATGGACGACGATGTTTCCTCGAGAGAAGACGCCTGTTCCGAAGTACCCTCGGCGAGATTCTGGCTTGACGAAGCAACCTGCATCGAGGCGTCCCCGATCTGTTCCGATACGTCGTTGAGGTTCACAATAATTTTCTGAATTGAATGCGTTGTGGTCCGCGTGATTGCAAACCCGAGTATCATGGCGAGCGCCACGCCCGCCAGCATGGAAATCAGGGAAAATATTTTCAGAAAACCTGCCTGTACGGTGGATTGCCTGACCTCCTCGTCGGCAATGTGATCGCTGATGATGATCAGGGAATCCAGGTGACCGAAAGACCGTTCCTGCAGCTCGGCGGCTTGTACCATGGCAAGTTCGTTAATGCGCTGCTGTAGCTCTTCGGCCGCGCGGATTTCACTGATGAGTTCATCGATGAAACCGTGAAACGACCGGGCGGCGGGCAGCATGCCCTCGCGGAAATGACGTTCCGCTTCAAACGTGTTGAGTGACTGAACGGCCTCCTTAACCGGAACTACTGATTCGAACAGTTGCCTGTTGGCATGTTCCAGGTTTTCCACGATGTCCTGTATCCGTTCGTTGCTGGTTGAAAAATCGTCCAGCCACTGACTGAAGGCGTTGTCGTCGGCATCGGCGAATTCCTGGTTTGTATCAGAAAGGCCCACCATCTGCAGGGTCTTGGCCAGGAAATCATTTGTGTCGGCCCGGAAACGCTGAAGATCGGAGAGCAGCAGGGTGGGATTCAGAATGTCGAGGGAATCAAATTCCCTGCAGAGCCCGAGAAATTCGTTATTTATTTTTTCCCACTCGTCGGAGACCGCGAGGAACGCTCGCCACTCCTGCGCCTCTTTATCACTTCGGGGCAACGACGCGTAAACATCGGACGCTGACTCGTAATGTTTCCTTGCCCTGTCGATCCGTTCGTATTGTTCCAGGCGGTTTTCAAGCGGAATGGCGGTGTTGAGGAGAGTCCGCTGGGCGCTGACCATTTCTGCAACGCCCGCCTTGATTTCGAGTACGCTTTTGACTGCGGGAAGTCGGACTGTGCCGATATCGGTGATTGCCTTGTCACTCTGGTAGGCTCCGTAATAGGCCACGACTCCCAGCAGAAGCGTTATCAGCGCCACGGCCGAAAAACCGAGGAGCAGCTTCGTTCCCAACTTCATACCTTTAATCATCTTGTTCCCCTCCCTTGACGCTTTTTTCATCGACGCCGTCCCTGAGCATTTCCATTGTTTCGGCCGTCAGTATACGATCGATGTCGAGAAGAATTTTTACGCTTTTTTCATCTTTTGCCATTCCCAGAATATAACCGGTTCGCAGGCGTGTTCCAAAAGAAGGGGGCGGTTCGACCTGCTCGTCTCTCACGTTGAGCACTTCCGATACTGAGTCCACCACAAGTCCGATCGGTACGGTCATATCGCCTTCCCTGATTTCGACGACGATGATGCAGGTTCTCTCTGAATATTCAGCGGATTCCATGCCGAATTTGAGGCGTAGATCGATGACGGGAATGACCTTTCCGCGAAGATTGATAACGCCTTTCACGAAAGCAGGGAGACGCGGTATCGGCGTTACGGTCATCATGCCGATTATTTCTTTCACCTTGAGAATGCCTATGCCGTATTCCTCTCCGGCCAGGCTGAAGGTAAGATACTTGCCCGCCAGTGCGGTTTTCCCCGTCGGGTTTTCCACTGCTTCATCAAGGTTCTTCATGATGGACTACGCTTTTTCCTTTCCGTGCAAGCTCGTGAGTTGCTCCTGCGCCGGAATGGATTGAAAGCACAAAATATACCATTCCCAATAAATAGTATGGTTGACCGGGCAAGAACGGAAACAAAAAAACGCCGGAATCTCTCACCTTTAAAAGTTATTCGGCAGGATGAAAAAAAACTTTAATGACCGTGAACAAACCAAACCTGCCTACCGTAAGGTTCGCGCGCGGGGCGGCAGCAGCAGGACGATTGCCTCGCGCGTCCCTGCCGATGGTCCATAGATTTTTGTCGGCCTGCCGTCAATTCTTTGGCTCTTTTCATCACAGATTGTGATCGATCCGCCGGCGGACATCATCGTCGAGTCCCTGTGGCCGTCAAGCGGTCCTGTCGACTGCGAAACAGTGATAATGGTATGCAATTTGCTCATTGGAAATATCGAGAAAAAACAGCGGGTCCTCAGGGTCCCGCGCGAATCGTGAATCATATGGGACGTACAAACATTACCATGACAGTCGCCGCTCTGGTGGTGTGGAGCATCGCGGCACTTTTTTGCGCCGGCCAATGCGAGGCCGCATTCGGCGTACATGTGGCCTCTTTCAAGGAAAAGGATCACGCAGAAGCCCTGGTTCGCTCGCTCGAAGAGCAGGACTGCGAGGCTTTCATTATGGACGTTTCCCTGCCGGGGCGAGGAGACTGGCACCGGGTGTTCGCCGCTGTTCACGAGGATCGGGGTGAAGCCCGTCGGTATGGCGATGCGCTTCGGAAACGCGGCATCATCGACGATTACTCTCTCTTGTCGTTCGAACCGGATGTTTCCGATCGGGTCGGCACGCCGCCGGAAACCGTTTTCAGTATCCTGGCGGGTTCCTTCAAGGATCGGGAGCGGGCGGAAGCGATGATCAGCCGTTTTCGAAAAGAGGATGTGCGGGCCCGTTCTGCTTTCGTTTCCCTGCCGGGCAAGGGGGACTGGCACCGGGTGTTTGTAGGCTTTTACAAGGATCGTGAAGAGGTCGAAGAACGGGCCGCTGAACTGGAGAAACAGGGGATGCTTGGAGAATGGACTGTCATGGAGCTGGAAGGGATTCCAGGCGATGAACCGGACGCGGTGGAGACGGCCGCGCATTCCGGGACTCATGACAGAGGAGAGAATAACCGGCCCTCCGGCGTGGATGGCGGTGATATGCCGGCGAAGCAGAAAAATGGTGAGGGAACAGATAGCCTGGAAGGTTCCGGCGATGGTCGAAGGACTGCGCCCTCCGGCGCGGATGCGGAGGATGTGTCGGCACGGCGGACAGATGCCAAAGAAACCCACGACCCGGCCGGTAGCGTGAATGCAAAGCTGGACGATGACGGGCAATCAGATCATTCAGTTGAAGAAGAGCCGGTCACTGCCGGTGATCCTGTTTTTGCAAAGCAGGTGGACGCGGCAAAAAATGATGCGCGGCCTGCACCGTCCGGGGAAACGGGGGAAGATTCACTGTTTACGGAAGCCCTGTCGTCATTCGAGGCGGGAAACTATGAAACCGCACTGGAACAATTCGAGGCAATCCTGGAGAACGAAAGTCTGGATGAAGACGCGAGAGAGTTTGCCCT
Source organism: Deltaproteobacteria bacterium (assembly GCA_011056825.1). Taxonomy (GTDB): domain Bacteria; phylum Desulfobacterota; class Syntrophia; order Syntrophales; family UBA2210; genus MLS-D. The sequence continues at coordinate 4,836 of DSBH01000205.1, forward strand.
TCGACGGGCCGCCGACAGCTTCTTCCAGCTGTCCCTGAAACGGGATCGGCGTTCCGTGAACAGCGCAATCGATCGTTACCGGGATATACTGCGGCTGTACCCGGATGGGGCCCGGGGAAACGATGATATACTCCTGCAAATGGCCGAAGGGTATGAATCTCTGGGTCTTTACCAGGAAGGCCTTCGGGAGTTGAACCGACTTTGTGATGATTATCCCGATTCTTCCCTCGTTCCCAGGGCGGTCTACCTGCGGGGACGTTTTTATTACCGGATGCAACGGTTCGAAAAGGCCGTCGAAGAACTTTCACGGTACACGTCAAAATACCCACAGGGTGAAGATCTGCGTTCGGCTCTCATCACGCTGGGCGACAGTTATTCGCAGCTGGAACGGTTCGCCGAAGCGGACGAGGTTTTCGACCGGGCGATACGCATGTGGCCGTCGCTCGAAGCGGTGCCCCGGCAGGACCTGTTGACCCTGGGATCCCATTACATGAGGAGCGGAAATTACGAGCGCGGACTCGATATTTTTCTCGGCTGGTTCAACCTTTATCCCGAAGCTCCCGAAGCTCCCGAGGTCCTCCACGGTGCGGGCCGGATTCTCGCCGTCATGGACCAGGTCCCGGCGGCCCTGGGCTTGCTCGCGATGGTGGTAAAACGATATCCCGACACCCGCCAGGCGATGGAAAGCATTGTTATCATGGCGGACCTGGGATTGCGCCGGCCGGGGCGTTCACTTCCCTGTCATATTTTTGACGGCATGGAGTATTACCGTGATCCGGTGTTTGCTTTCGACGAAGTCATGGCGCAGAGCGAGGAGCGGGAACGGCGGGAAGAGCTGCTCTTTCTCAAGGCGAACGCCCTGATTCGATTGAAACGTTACCGGGAAGCCTTCGAAACGGCCCGTAGTCTCCAGGAACAGTCTCCCTGGGGGCCTTTTCGAAAGGAAAACATACAAAATCTGACGGATATCGGCGAACACCTCGTCGACAACTATCATGAAAAGGGCGATTACCTGGCGGCGGCCGAGGTTTTTCTCGAGGTACGCCGTTTTGGATTTGTCGGTTCAGCGGATTACGAGTCACTTTTCAGTGCCGCTGACAGCCTGGTGGAAATCGGGCTGGTTTCCACGGCCCGTTTTGTTTACGAGGGCGTTCTTTCCCGGTGCCGTCCTGAAAAGCCGGCGGCGCGGGCCATGGCCGCTCTCGCCGGAATCGAGTTTCGGGAAAAAAGGTACAATGAAGCCCGGACCGGAGCGCAGGAAGCCCTCAATCTGGCGTCGTCGAGCCACAGTGAGCCCGCCCGTCGAGCCTCGGAAATATTGGGAGACATATCTTTTATCGAAGGGGATTGTGAAAAGGCTGCCGGTCATTTCGCCGGCATCGCAGGCATGGAAGCGCCGCCCGATGAACGGCGGCGGATATTGGTGAAATACGGTCATGCCTTGAGAGCCCTCCGACATTATTCGGCGGCGGCGGTCCAGTATGAACGGGCACTGTCAATCAATGCCGTCGACGACGCTGATGCCCCGGATCTCCCGCGGCTCGCTCATGAAGGGTTGGCGGAATGTCATTTTCACCGTGGAAATTATGAAAAAAGCGCGCTCCTTTACCGGCGTCTGCTTGAAACGGTACGGAACGAAACGGAAGCCTGCTGGGTACGATATCGTCTCGGCCAGTCTTATGCGCGTCTGCCTGATGCCGACATGGCTGCGCAGGCATTCGAATTATTGAAAGAAGAATCCGGCGGACCGTTCTGGAAACGTGTCGCTGATTACGGGCAAAACTACGAATCGTTTCACGCGAGGTATGCGAAACCGGCTCAGGTGCGTTGAAAAAACTATCAGAGGCGGCATTTGATACCCCAAAGGGGCATTTGATACCCCAAAGGGGCATTTGATACCCCAAAGGGGCATTCGATACCCCAAAGGGGCATTTGATACTTCGTCAAAAAAGGACAGAACTACATGGAAGAAAAAAGGGAACAGGCGGCAGATCGGGAGGCGACCTGGCTGAAGCGTTCCTTCGAGGACTTCAACATCGCCACAGAACGGATGCAGGAGGCCTTCGTCGGCCTCGAGCAACGGTTCAAGCTCATTAATCTCGAGTTGGAGCAAAAAAATCGAGAGCTTGAACGGGTCCTTGATGAAAAGGAGAAAATCCGCTCATACCTGGAAACGATTCTCGAGAATCTCACCAGCGGTGTAGTGGTTACCGGCAGTGACGGCCGGATCAGGCTCATGAACGGCAGGGCGGAAAAATTTTCCGGTCGCGGAGAAAAATGGCACGAAATGTTGATCGGCGAAATCTTTCCCGGCCTGGAGAACGACGGCATTAACCTCTCAGTCGAACCGTTGCAGGCATTTCGTTTCAGAGAAAACGGGCGGATGCTCGAAGTATCTAGCAGCATCATGAAACAGGGAAACGGCTCGGACGTTGAAACAATATTCGTTATCAGGGACGTCACCCGGCTTGCGCGGCTGGAAGAAATGGAGAAGCGTTCGGAAAAGTTCGCCGCACTGGAAGAAATGGCCGCAACCATAGCCCACGAGATACGCAATCCCCTGGGCGGCATCGAACTCTTCGCGTCTCTCCTGATGAAAGAACCGGGTAACGAGCGGAGTCCCGACCGGGCCTATGAAATCATCAAGGCCGTCAAACATGTGAACAACAGGATTTCCAACCTGCTTCTTTTTACGAAACGGCCGCAGCCGCTTACGAAAAAGGTTCATATCAATCACCTGGTCGAAGAAGTGCTTTCCTTCGCGGCGCCCATTATTGAAAATGAACGTATTTCTCTTTCCGTTGAATATGCGGAGGGCGAGCCCTGGATCACCGGCGACAGTGAATTGCTCAAACAGGTCCTTCTCAACCTCATTCTTAACGCCCTGCAGGCAATGCCCCGTGAAGGGCGACTCGGACTGGAGACCAGGCTCATCGCGTCGGGAGGAGCGGCGGAGCAGGACGGTAACGCACGTGATGTTGAACTGATAGTAACGGACACGGGCGAGGGAATTCCTTCCGAGTCGGTGAAACGGATATTCGATCCCTTTTTCACGACCCGGGAAGGGGGAGTCGGACTCGGCCTGGCCATCGTTCACAATATTATTGATATGCACGGCGGCCTGGTGGCGGCGGAACGTCGGGACGGGGGAGGAACGGTAATGGCGATAACTCTTCCCCTGGCGGAACCGGCGGGCGGTCCGCACGAAATGCCGCCCCCGCAGGTCGAATAAAACGGGAGAACGGACTAATCATGAGACCCATACTGATAGTTGATGACGAACCTTCCATGAGGGCGGCCCTTTCCGAGTCCCTTCAAAGCTGCGGCTACGATGTTGAAACCGCGGGCGACGGCGAAGACGCGCTTCGCAGGTTCAGGCGGGATTCCTTTGAAGTTGTCGTCACGGATATGCGCATGCCGCGCCTGGGGGGCATGGAGGTACTTTCCGGCATCAAGAAGATTTCGCCCGAAACGCCCGTAATCGTTATAACGGCTTATGGAACGGTCAATACCGCCGTGGAAGCGATGAGGGCGGGCGCTGTTGATTTTATCATGAAACCTTTTTCACTGGAGCACCTCGAATCGGTGGTGGAGCGGGTGGTCGGCGACAACGGCGGACTTCCGAAACAGGAGGACCGCGACAAAGGGCGACAGAATGCCTTTGTCACGGCCGACGACAAAATGCTGGCGATTCTTGACATGATGAACACGGTGGCCGCCGCCCGGTCCAGCGTTTTCATTCATGGTGAAAGCGGCACGGGCAAGGAACTTCTCGCCCGCCACATTCACTTGCGGGGAAACAGGGCGCAGGGTCCCTTCGTTGCCGTGAACTGCGCCGCCATTCCGGGCAATCTTCTGGAAAGCGAAATGTTCGGATACGAAAAAGGGGCCTTTACCGGCGCCGCCCGAAGAAAACCGGGGAAATTCGAGCTTGCCCACGGCGGCTCGCTTCTTCTCGATGAAATCAGCGAGATGGACCTGCAATTACAGGCGAAAATGCTTCGCGTGATACAGGAGTCGGAAATCGATCCGCTGGGAGGGAGCGGACCCGTTTCCGTGGACGTGCGGATTATCGCCACGACCAACACGGATATAAGACGAGCCGTTGATGAAGGGAAATTCCGGCGGGATCTTTTTTACCGCCTGAACGTGATTCCCGTGACGATTCCTCCGCTCAGGGAAAGAAGGACAGACATAGAACTGCTGGCCAATCTTTTTCTGGAACGATACAGCGACCTGAACGGAATCGACAGACCGTCGCTTTCCGATGAGGCGCGGCGGGTGCTGGAGAACCACGCCTGGCCAGGCAACGTGCGTGAACTGGAGAACGTGATCGAACGATCGGTTCTTCTCTGCACGGGGAAGAAAATTCTTCCCGACCATCTTTACCTGGAACGGGCCGTCGGCCGTGACGATGAGCCGACGGAAGATTCCGGTCCCGATATCGGTCTCGAGGAGACGACGGACGGCACCATTCGAGAAATGGAACGGAATCTTATCTTCCGAACGCTTGAGCGCGTACAGGGGAACAAGGCCAAGGCTTCGAGGATCCTGGGCATCAGTGTTCGCACCATGCGCAACAAACTTCACGAATACGGCGTCGAGAATTAAAAACGCCATGATGTGCTTCCACTGGTACGGGAATTGCTAGAATTACGGGTGCAGGAGGGGCGCTATGGAGATGCTTTTCGATAAAACAATCACGGTCCTGTCGCGGGCGCTTGATTATCATGCCCGAAGGCACACAACAATTGCTTCCAACATCGCCAACATCGATACTCCCGGTTATCACGCACGTGAGGTGGTGTTCGAAAAGGAACTGGCGCTTCAGATGAACGAAACGAAGACGGGCCGGGACCGGAACGGAACGAATGGCGCGACCCGCGAACAGTCGTCGATACGCGTCGTGGAAACGGACAAGCCGGTAAATATCGACAGCGAGATGAGCAACCTTGCAGAAAATGCGATCAGGTACAATCTCGGCGTCGAGTTGCTGTCGCGGAAACTGCGGTCCATAAAGGACCTCGTGCGGGAGGTGAGATAAGATGGATTTCGGGAGTACATTGAGTATCAGCGCGTCGGGATTCGAGGCGCAACGGCGGAAAATAGACGTGATCGTGGAAAACCTGGCGAACATGCAAACGACCAGGACCTCCGAAGGAGGCCCATACCTCAGGAAAATCGTGCTTCTTGAATCGGCCCCGGCGGTAGACGATTTCGGGTCGGTACTCGAGGAAAGTCTTCACAAAGTGAAAGTCGGGGGTGTCAGGCACGATGAGAATGCCGTGAAGCATGTCTATAATCCCGGCCATCCCGATGCGGACGGTCGCGGTTACGTGGCCATGCCCGATATCAATGCCGTCGTCGAAATGGCAGACATGATCATGGCTCACCGCGCCTACGAAGCCTCGGTGACCGCCTTCGAGGCTACAAAGAACATGGCGCTGAGAACCCTCGAAATGGGGAAATGATGCTGCTCGCGTGAAAGAGAGGAAGGTTAAGGCATGTCTGACATATTTGTGAAAAACGGGGTTCGCCCCCCGGTTCCCGTTGGAACGCCCGGCTCAGGCGCGACAGGGGTCCCGGGCGCCGCCGACAAGGCCGATTCGTTTTCGACGGTCCTGAAAGGGAAAATCCGGGAGATAAACGAGTTGCAGCAGGAAGCGGACAAGGCAATCACCGGCGTCATGCTCGACGATTCACAGAGCATTCATGAAGCCGTTATCGCCCTGGAAAAAGCGAATGTATCATTCCGGACCATGATGGAAGTGCGGAACAAGATAATCGAGGCTTACCAGGAAGTTATGCGGATGCAGGTGTAAAGCGGAGCGGATGATATGGATGGTCTGGTGCGGTTCATAACGGAGTTCGTGAAGGGATTCGGCCGGCTCACGCCGTCGCGTCAAATCGCCTTCGTGTCGGTTATTGTGCTTTCTGTCGCGGCTATTTTTATTATTTTTCACTTTATGAACCAGACCGATTACGTCGTGCTTTACTCGGATCTGAGTCCCGAGGAAGCAGGCACCGTGACGCTCAAGCTGAAAGAGAAAAACGTTCCGTACCAGGTTTCGCTGTCGGGCGGACAGGTCATGGTTCCCGCGGACCAGCTTTCCGAGCTTCGCATCGAGATGGCTTCCTCGGGCCTTCCCCTCAGGGGCGGCGCGGGCTTCGAAATTTTCGACGAAAAAAATTTCGGTGTCACCGAGTTCGTACAAAAACTGAATTACCAGCGGGCGCTTCAGGGAGAATTGTCCAGGACCATCAGCGGCCTTGACGAAATTGCGGGAAGCCGGGTGCATATCGTGTTGCCCGAAAAATCGGTTTTTTCTGAAACCAGCCGTAAGCCCACCGCTTCCGTCGCTTTGCGTATGAAGCAGGGTCAGCACATCCAGCCGTCACAGGTGGACGGGATCGTCAATCTGGTGGCCAGAAGCGTCGAAGGATTGAACCCCGAAGACGTCATGGTGGTGGACAATTCCGGCGTCATTCTTTCCTCCGCCAGTCCGCAGTCGGAATTTGCCATGATGACGGGTTCCCAGTTGGAATACCGTCGAAGCGTCGAACGTGATCTCACCGAGCGTGTACAATCGATGATAGAACGCGTCGTGGGCGCAGGCAACGCCATCGTCACCGTTTCGGCCGCCCTTGACTTCGAGGAAGTCCAGAAAACCGAAGAATTTTTTGATCCCGACGAACCGGTGATCCGCAGCGTGCAGCGTAAAACGGAACGGTCGGTCAATTCCCTGTCGGCGCAGGAAAGCACGGTGGAACCGACGCGTGAAAGAGAAAATTCGAAATCGGGGGTCAATCGCGAACGGAACGACGAAGTAATTCATTATGAGCTGAGCAAAACCGTGAGCACCAGCGTCAAGCCTCTGGGAGAAATCGAAAATCTGTCCGTGGCTGTTGTCGTCGACGGCAGTTACCGGGTCGGCGAGTCGGGGGAAGAGGTGTACGAACCACGCTCGGCCCAGGAACTGGCCCAGCTCGACGACCTCGTCAAGAAGGCCGTCGGGTTTGACGAGCGGCGGGGCGACCAGGTGACGGTAAGCAATATTCCCTTCAAACAGGCCGACCTGGGTGAAGAAGATTTTGTGGCCGAGGATTCCTGGAAAGAAACGCTCCACGCTGTGATGCCGATTCTCAAGGCATTCATGATGCTGGCGGCGCTCCTGGCGGTTATATTCTTTGTACTGCGCCCCATGAGCCGGGTGATTGTCGCCGCCGGACGAGGGGGCCGCGAGAAGCTCCCGGCACTGGCCGGCACGGATCGGGCCTCCATTTCTGATGTTGAACGGCATCGCGAACGGGCGGCGTCGACGCTTGACATGTCTGCAATGAACGTGGACGACTCGAATGAAATCAGCATGGTAAAGAACATGGCCCGCCAGGACACGGGGACCTTTACGGAGTTGCTCAGGGGCTGGCTCAAATAAAATAATTCAATGAAACGGCCGACGGCCGCATCGAAAAAGCGAATATGACGAACGACGAACGAGCCGCCATTTTGATGTTGTCCCTCGACGAAGAACAGGCCGTCGAGGTCATGAAAAATCTCAGCGCCGATGAAGTGCGCCGTCTCGGCCTGTCCATGAGTCGATTACGAAACGTGACCATGGGCGATCTCGAGTCTGCGGCACAGGAGTTCTGCAATCTTGCCCGTGACAAGGGCAAGCGTTTCGTTCCCGTTCAGAGTGAAATGATTCAGAGCATCATCACCAAGGCCCTGGGAGAAGAACGGGCGAAAAAGGTCCTTTCCGTCATCGAGGAAGAAAGTTTCAGTCCTTACATGAATCCGGTAATCGAGAAACTGCGGTCCGTCGACCCCAAGATCATCCTTGATTTTACGAAAATGGAGCATCCCCAGACGATCGCGCTGATTCTCGCCCATCTGAAGCCCGAACAGGCCGCCCAGGTTCTCGATGGATATGAGCCGGAAAAGCAGGCGGACATAGTAAAGCGTATCGCCACGATAAAGAGCGTTCCCCAGGAGTTCGTCGAGGAGATGACCAGGGCACTGGAATCGGAAATTATTCTCGGCAGCGCCCAGGAAGAATATTTCGGAGGCATCGACCTGTCGGCGGAAATTCTCAACCGCATGGGACGAAAGGCCGAGGGGCCCATTCTCAACGTGCTGGAAGAACAGGTTCCCGACCTGGCCACGGAGATCCGTAACCAGATGTTCTCGTTCGAGGATATTTTTGAGCTGGATGACGGGAGTATCAGGGAGATTTTGAAGGAAGTTTCCACCGAAGATCTGGCAAGAGCGCTTAAAGTCGCGGACGCCGACATGCGCGAAAAATTTTATTCCAACATGTCCCGGAGGGCCGCGGAAATGCTGGAGGACGACCTGGAAGTCATGCCCCCCATTCGCCTTTCGGAAGTCGAGCAGTGCCAGCGTCAAATCGTCGACGCGGCTCGACGGCTCGAGGCCGAAGGAAGGGTCAGGATCATGCGCGGCGAGGAAGATGATGAATTCGTCTAGAAAAATCATAAAGGCGGCCGAGGTGGCCGTTACTTCCCTGAAGGGCGATAATTCAGACGCTTTCACAGCTCCCCTGTGGGAGCAGGAGAATGAAAGAGCCCGCAGCAGAGCTTCTGACGGGACGCGTCATGTCGCTGGCGCGGACGTGGAACAGAGGGTTCATGACGCACGCGAAAAAGGATTCCGGGACGGTGTGAAAGATGAACAGAAACGAAGCGGCGAAGCGATTGTGTCCGTTATGGAAGCCGTCGCGCAGGTACGCCGGGAGTGGTCGGACCTCCAGGAGCGGTTTTACGATGAAGCGAAGGAAAACGTGATCCGCCTGTCCGTCGCATTGGCGGAAAAGATTATTCGACGAGAAGTGTCACTCGACTGCGACATTCTCCGCACCATGCTGGATAACATTTTCGGGGACCTGAAAGACAGAACCGGACTGACGGTGTTTCTCAGTCCCGGCGATGAACAGTTTCTGAAAGAACATGGGGTCGGTGAAGAAGAATCGGACGCGTCCGTGCGCATAATGGCCGATCCGGATCTGAATCCGGGTGATGTCCTGGTGGAGACGCCGGAACTGGTCGTCGACGCGAGGATCATCGAACAGCTGAACGTGCTTCAGCAGCGACTGATCGACCACGACGGAGGAGAAGGAGCAGCCGGACGTGAATGAGACAACCCTCCAGGAATATTTCAGGGCCATTGACCGGACGGATCCGCTTCATCGGTACGGCAAGATAAGCGACGTGAGGGGGCTCATTCTCGAAGGCCATGATCCGGGTGTGCAGGTAGGAGAGCTGTGTTCCATATGTCCCGGGAACGGAAAAACCGTCGGCGCCGAGGTGGTGGGATTCCGGCAGGGGAAGGTCATCATCATGCCCCTCGACGATGTGTCGGGCATCGGGCCGGGGTCCCGGTTCCTCCCCTTGGGTCGTGCCGCCGATGTAACAGTCGGTGAGGGTCTCCTGGGGCGGGTAATAAATGGAATGGGTTTTCCCATCGACGATCGGGGACCACTTCATGCGGCCGAACGCTACCCCCTGTACGCGGAACCGATCAATCCCCTGCGAAGGGCGCGTATTCGTGAACCCATGGACCTGGGAATCAGGTCGATCAACAGCCTGCTTACCTGTGGCAAGGGTCAGCGCATGGGGATTTTTTCAGGATCGGGCGTGGGGAAAAGTTATCTTCTGGGCATGATGGCCCGAAACGCCCGGGCCGATGTGAACGTCATCGGTCTTATCGGAGAGCGGGGCCGCGAGGTCAGAGAATTCATAGAGAAAAATCTTGGTGAGGCGGGGCTCGAACGTTCGGTGGTGGTGGTGGCGACGTCGGACAACCACCCACTTGTGCGCGTGCGGGCCGCCTACGTGGCCGCCTCGATCTCGGAATACTTCCGGGACCGGGGGAAAGATGTTTTCCTGATGATTGATTCCCTGACAAGATTCGCCATGTCCCTGCGCGAAGTGGGACTCTCGCTGGGAGAGCCGCCTACAACCAAGGGATATACACCCTCTGTCTTCAGCCTGCTTCCCAAACTGGTCGAGCGGACAGGAAATATCGAGTACGGCGGCAGTGTAACGGGACTCTATACGGTCCTGGTCGAAGGCGACGACTTCAACGAGCCCGTGGCCGACGCGGTCCGGTCACTGCTTGACGGCCATATCGTCCTGTCCCGGGAGCTGGCGGCGCGCAATCATTATCCCGCCGTGGACGTCCTGGAAAGCATCAGCCGGGTGATGGCGGATATCGTTGACGACGAACACCGTCACAAGGCGTCGGAACTCATGGATATCATGGCGGCTTATCGGAAAGCGGAGGACCTGATCAACATCGGCGCCTACGTGACGGGGAGCAATCCCCGTATCGACCGGGCGGTTGCCATGATTGACAGGATACTGCGCTTTTTGCGGCAGGACATAAATGAATCCGAAGACTTTGCCTCGTCGAAGCAGGCGCTGTTCGAGCTTCTGGCCTGAGAAAGGAACGGACAACCGTGTTCAAGTTTTCTCTTGAATCACTGTTGGATCATCGAACACGGCAGGAAGAGGAACGACAGCTGGAACTGGCCGAGGCGAAACGGTTGCTGGCTGAGGAAGAGAAAGAGCTGAAATCGATCCTGCGCAGGGAAGCGGCAAACGCTGCCGAGCTGACCCGGACGGCCGGGCAGGCAAGGCCCGCTCCCATGATGGGTGTCCTGATTTCTCTTGGTGAGCAGCTTGGAAAAGAGCGAAGAGAACAGGAAGACAACCTTCACCAGGCGGAACTTCGAGTGGTAGAGTGCCGGGAACAGCTGGCGCAGGCACGAAAAGAAAAGAAAATGCTCGAAAAACTCAAGGACAAACAAAAGGAACTCTACCTGCAGAGCGAAGCACGACGCGAGACAAAGCATATCGAAGAGGCCGGTCGCGCGGCGGCGCGGGCCAGGAGGGATTTGTGAAAAAACAGCTGTTTCTCTGCAAGATTCTGCTGATCGGGGTGATCGTGATAAAAGTGGCCGCGCTGGCGGGCGCCATCAAGGGGACGGAAAGCTGGGAAGCTACACTGTCGCCTGAAGATGCCGTGGCCGACGAGCGCGCAGACGACGACAATCAATCGTCTCGACACCGGGAACTTTTGAAAATGCTGGCTGAGAAGGAACAGGAACTGGAAGAGCGTGAGAAGGCACTCACCGATGAAGAGCAAAGGCTTTCGGCGCTGAAGCAGGAAATACTGTCCCGTATCGACGTGCTCGATTCGATGATGGAGTCGATCAGGGTCATCGACGACAAGCAGTATACCGACCTGGCAAAAGTCTACGAGGCGGCGCCGCCGGACCGGGCCGGAGCCATGCTTGAACGGCTGAACCGGAAAACCGCCGCCGCCATCATCATGCGCATGAAGAGCAAGTCGGCAGGCGAAATCTGGGGATACCTGGATCCTGACACCGCCGCCGCCATCACCAGGGAAATATCCGATTTTCTTCATTATTCCACTGATGTTGAATAATAATTAAAATTCTCCCCCCACCCGCTGTGAAAGAACGGCCCCGTGGGGGGCATTTTTTTTCTTCTTTTGCCGCGATGACCGGCAAGAAATTCCCGCCCGCTGCGCCCGTCTTTTGTTGTCTTTTCTAACTCACCGGAATAATTATATAATAATAATAATTTTTTCTGGCACGGCTCTTGCCCTATTGAACGTCGAAACACAAGGGAAAGGAGCCGGGCGTCTTCATGGCCGGGCAAATCTACGACATCATACGTTCCATGATTTTCGATTCCACCGGCCTTCTCAAAGCCGGGACGGCGGACACTCGCAGGTCTTTCAACGCTGATTTCGGCGACAGCCTCCGCGAGGCCGCGGAAAAGGCGTTGAATGGGGGTAACGGGTTGATCTTGAAGAAACACGATCCGGACGGTGCGGCGATTATGTCCCGAAAGGATATTCCCGGCAACCGGGGTGAGGCCGTTGCGTCGACGCCGAGTGTAAATGCCGCCGGGGATATGCCGGACGGTTTCGAAGCTGCTGTCTCGGCCTTGGCGACGATGTTCGACGAAGGCGACGCGCAAATCAAGGCGTTGGTGAAAAACGGTGCGTTTTTCCGGGTAACGGACGGCGTTGTGAAACTATACCTGCCGGGCCGGGACCGGGAACTCATGATCGCGTCGTCCGACGGTAAACAATTACATCTTGTTCGAAGTGAAACCATGCAGGCAGGCCGGGCGCTTTTGTTCGAAAAGGCGCCGGGTAAAGGCGATGGACAGAGTTCCACGATTCAGGCCGTCCTGTCCTCCGCCGGTTCCGTTGCCGGGGAAGATAATCCGTCTGAAAACGACATTTTGGCAAAGCATGGTGCGAGAATACGGCAGGATCACGCGAAGCCGGTCGACTTCCCCACGGTTTCGAAGCTGTTCGCCCGCGAGCAGGGACCTTTGTCAAAGACATCGGTTACGCCGGGGTCGGGGACGTCTTCCGGGGACGTTGTCCTGAAGGAAACAACGGTGACGGTTACCGACAGCGGGATACCCGGCGGACGCGGCGTCGCTTCGGCGGTTACAGCCACCACGGTTATGCCCGGTTCGACAGGTGACGTTAATAATTCCCGGGAGATTATGTCGGCGAAAAACGATGCGACGGTATCACAGAGCCTCCTGGAGCCGGCCGATCCCACTGCCGCTTCGAAGCTTTCTTCCCGTGAGCAGGCATCTCCTTCAAAAACACCGGTTGTTCCGGGGTCCGAAGCGGCCACGCGGGACATCGTCCTGAAGGAAACAACGATAACGGTTGTCGGCGGCAGGACACCCGGCGGACGCGGCGTCGCTTCGGCGGGTGCGGACGTCCCGGTTTTCAACGGTTCACCGGGTGACGTGGAACGTGCTTTGAAAGGCGGCGTGTCGACGGGCGAAGCGGTTGAACGGTCGAACGACGCTTCGGCTCATCGTCACCTGTTCCGTCCGGTGAATATGTCCGTGTCACGTGATGCCCCGCCGGCGGGTACTGTCGACGGCGCGGTCAACCGGCCGGAGGGGTGGGAACACTATTTTCAGCGGCAGGTGAGCGGCAATAACCCGGGCGACGGTAAAACAGCCCCCGGCGCCCGCGATGAACAATCCTTCGCGCAGCGCGCCCGGATTGACATTAAGGGGGAGCGTCTGTCGCCCGCGACGCAGGCAAAGCCCGGTCCGGCTGAATTCCAGATGGTCGAACGTTCCCGGGAGGCTAATTCTTCCGCTGTACGAGGAACCACGGCCGGTTTTTCCGGAGGGGAAGACGCGGCGGTTGAAAACAAGCAGGCCCGCTGGATCGGCGAAATAGCGGGAAACAGGGAACTGCCGGCGGGAGCGTTCCGGGTTACTCTTCTGGAGAAGAATCGGTCATTCAGAGGCGGTGATGACGGAAAAACATCCACAGCCGGCGTGGACGGGCCCGGCAGCACCGGTGAAAACCAGCGTGGTTTCGCGGCTGCCAGGACTTCTCCGGACATAAAAGTGATCGGGTCCCATCTGTCGTCAATGGCCGCGTCCCAGGGGAAAGAGGGTTCACGGCGGATGCGGCTACAATTGCAACCTCCGCACCTGGGTTCCCTCAACATGGAAGTGATCGTGCGTGACAAAATGGTCCGTGTTCTTTTGCGCGTTGACAGCTCCGAAGCGGGCCGCTTCCTCCAGGCTAGCACGGAACAGCTGAAAGGCGCGCTCCAGGAGCAGGGATTTACCGTTGATTCTTTTTCGGTCACACAACGCGACCAGGAGGCGGGATTCGGGCGGTATGAAGAACGGGGCGGGACGCCGTTCGAAGGTGAGAGCGGTGAAGAAAACGGCAGAAACGGGGAGCGAACATTGCCGGAGCCGGGACAGGACGAACATATCGGCCGGTTCAGCGATGGCGGACACAGTGCGGGGCGGTTGAGTTTTTTCGTGTGATCAACCGGCAACGACGGAAGTGATCGGAGGTGAAACGGATGACGACGGTGAATACAGTGGGCGCTGATCAGGCGGTAAGCAACTTCACGAAATCGGCTGAAATGGGGAAAGAAGATTTTTTGAAGATGCTCATCGTGCAACTGAAAAACCAGGACCCCCTGAATCCCATGGAAGGCACGGATTTCACGGCCCAGATCGCCCAGTTTTCCAGCCTGGAACAGCTTACCAACCTGAACGGGCGGGTGGATTCGGTAAGTTCGCGGTTGGCCGCGATCGACAATCTCGGATCGGCAAGCCTGATCGGCAAGTCGGTGCTTACCGAGGGGAACAGCATTGTCGCCGACGGCGGGAAGATCGATCTGGTATATCAACTCGAGGATTATATACAGGAAGGCGTCCTCGAAGTATACCGGTCCGACGGGGCGGTTATGGACGTTATCGAACTGGGAAGCCGGAGTCCCGGTGAATACAGGGATACCTGGGATTCGGCCGACGTGCCGGAAGGAACCTACGCGTTTCGGCTCACGGCGGAAAACGACGAGGGCGGGTATGCCTCGTGGACGCCGAAGATGACGGGCCT
>DSBH01000125.1 GCA_011056825.1 Deltaproteobacteria bacterium
ACTCATACATGCGCCTCCTTCTTTTTGCTCGTTTTCGTCAGTCCCGCTATGATAGTCTTCAACCCTTCGCGGACATTGGATCGAATCCGATCTTCCCGCATCGATTCGGCACCCACAAAGAGATGAAGCGAGATCACGCCGTTCAGGAGTCCCCACAGAGCGTTGCGCATTCTCCGCATGTCCTGCTTTTTGAGATTCAGTTCACCCGAATCAACACCGTACTGGAGGATTTTTTCAATAAGCGAAATAGTTTTGTTCATCTCCCTGATGATCTGCCTGCGGATACCGTTTGAAAGATTGAGGTGCTCCGCGCTGAGCATGAAGTTCATCAAAGTCCTGAACTGTTCCCGGGCATTGAGAAAGATATCGATATAGGCGTCGGAAAACTCGTATAATATCTGGGATGCTGTTTCCCCCCGGCTGAATATCTTCGACATCGTCTTGTGAAAAGCCTCGATGTCGGAAAGGAGAATCTGGGTATAAATTTCTTCCTTGCTGTTGAAATAGAGATAGATCGCCCCCTTGCTCAACTCAGCTTTCTTCGCGATGCTTGCCACGGTGACCGGCTTGAAGCCGCGTTCCGCGAAAAGCTTCCTGGCTGACTTGAGAATGGCCTTCTTGCGCTGTTCCCGCTCTCTTTTACGTCGCTTTTCAGGACCTGCCATTATTTTTCCAGAAAGGTTGTGCCGACGCGAACAAAAAAACGCCGGAGAAATAAATGAAGTGAATTAAAGTCAGAATCTGACCCCGAGTCAGACCACTTGTAGGAAAGAAGGAAATGAATGTCAAGCAAAAAATACATATCCCCCAAGATTAATGTATCACTGGACTATCGGCGGAAGTCTGCAGCACGAAAAGAATTGACATCATCCGTCCCCTGTGATAGCAGAAAGCCGTTTTTCAGCGTCGAATTTTATGGCGTTTCCATAGCCGGAACGGAAGGACGACGCCACTCGAGTAAAGGCTTCCGGTTCATGGCGCTTCAGCCTCACGATGGCCCGCTCGCAGGAAAGGAGTTTCTCTAGTGAAGCTTCACGACGTCGTTGAAATCCTTGATGCGAAGCTGTTGATCGGCGAAGACCGGCACCGGGAGCTCGAAGTAAAAACGGCATTCAGCGCTGATCTCATGAGTGACGTTCTTGCCTTTGCGAAATCCGGCAGCCTGATACTGACGGGACTGACAACTCCCCAGGTCGTTCGGACGGCAAGTATCCTTGATGCGGTTGCCCTGATCATCGTTCGCGGCAAAATACCCTCCGGCGAAACACTTCAGCTGGCCCGAGAGCTTGATATTCCTGTTCTTTCGACCCGTTACATTCTCTTTGAAACATCAGGGCGTCTTTACGCGAACGGTATCGTGGGGTGCGTTGAAAAGATCGGGGGAACCCGTGACGGGGAATCATGAACCGTGCCTATGAGAAAACTTTCTCCGTGGAAGGCGACAATTTCGACAACGCCGGGACGGCTTCGATCGAAATCAAGAAGATATTGAAAGATCTTCGCATAGATGAGGATGTTTTGAGAAAAACGGCTATAGCGGTGTACGAGTCCGAACTGAACATAATATCATACGCGAGAAGCGGTAACATCACCCTCTATGTGGACGATGACACGATCAATATCGACGTTGAAGACGAAGGGCCGGGCATCGAGGATATCGATCTGGCCATGCAACCGGGATACTCCACGGCGACCGAGCATATCAGGCAGATGGGATTCGGAGCAGGCATGGGTCTCTACAATATTAAAAGCTGCTCCGACCTGTTCGAGATATCCTCGACTCCGAACGTGGGAACGCATCTCAAGATAATAATAAAAAGGAACGGGCGATGAAGCTTCGGCACCTGGTTGAGCGGCTTGATCTCGGGGTTCTGTGCGGCGAGGACAAGCTGGAGAGTGAAGTGAACGGCGGTTACGTGGGCGACCTGCTGAGCGACGTCATGGCCAACAGCAGCAAGGGGAATATCTGGATAACCAGGCAGTCGCATCAAAATATCATCGCCGTGGCATCCCTGCGCGAACACGCCGCCATTATTCTCGCACTTGGAAAGAAACCGGATGACGATACCATCGAAAAGGCAACGCGCGAAGGTATTCCCGTCCTAGCGACGGACAGGCCGGGATTTGAAATCGCCGGACAGGTATACGCCCTGCTTTCAAACGACCGCTCCTTCCGCGCCGGCACAGAGTCGTAACATCCGCTTCACACAGCAAATACGCTGACGAAGCGAAGGAACCAATAAAGAGTCATGAGCCATGTCACTACGGCAATTCAGGTGCGATCTTCACATTCATTCATGCCTGTCGCCCTGCGCCGAACTGGACATGTACCCGCGGGCCATCGTCGCCCGCGCGCTGGAGGCGGGACTTGACATTATCGCCGTAAGCGACCATAACGCCTCCGAAAACACGGAGTACGTGATTAAGGCCGCCCGCGGCAGCCGGCTCACAGTATTTCCGGGTATGGAGATAACGAGCCGCGAAGAAGTCCATATTCTTACGCTCTTTGAAAAACCCGAACCCCTTGCCGCGTTGCAGGAAATCGTGTACCGGTCCCTGCCCGGCGTAAATGACGAGAACGCTTTCGGCTGCCAGGCAGTGGTAAATGAGCGGGACGAGGTTGAATTTCTCAGCGAAAGGCTGCTCATCGGTTCGACAACCCTTTCAATCGAGGAAATCGTCGAAACCGTGCACGGTCTCGGAGGCGCCGCGATCGCCGCTCATATCGACCGGGAAAGCTTCGGCATTATCGGACAGCTCGGGTTTATCCCCGCAACGGTCCGGTTCGACGCGCTCGAGATATCCCGCAAAACGGGCATCGCGGCCGCCCGGCGAATGTTTCCCGACCTGACAGGCCATACCTTTATTTCTTCATCGGACGCGCATCGCATCGAGGATATCGGGCTTGGATCGACAATTATGATGCTCGAAGAACCGACCCTTGCCGAATGCCTCATGGCCTTTGAAGGGCTTCGGGATCGGAGGATCTCGGAATAAAAGACAATGGAAGAGCTCTCCCTGCATATTCTCGATATCATCGAAAATTCAACACGCGCGGGCGCGGGGCTTATTGAGATCACTATCGTCGAGGCAACCGATCATGACACGCTCATGATAGAGATATCAGACAACGGTTCGGGCATGGATGAAGAAACACTCGGGCGGATCATGGATCCTTTTTACACAACGAGAACAGTCCGCAGGGTGGGACTGGGCATTCCCCTGCTGGCCCAGGCGGCACGGGCGACGGAAGGTTCCTGCACGGTGGAATCGCGCGTCGGAGACGGCACGCGGGTGACGGCCGAATTCCGGTTGAACCATATCGACCGCCAGCCACTGGGGAACATGGGTGAGACCATGGCGACGACTATCGCGGGAAATCCCGAGGTCGATTTCGTGTACACGCACCGCATCGACGACGAAAGCTACCGTCTCGACACAAGGGAGCTCCGGCTGGTACTCGACGACGTGCCGCTCAACAGCGCCCCGGTTATCACCTTTATCAGGAACGATATCGCCGAAGCTCTGGCGGAAATGAAAAACAGGTCCCGGACCGGAACTGAACATTAGCATATCGGGCAAGCCGCCTGATGACGATTCATATGAGGGAGGAACATGTATGAAATCAAACTACGACGAGCTCCTTGAAGAATTCACGGAGGAGCAGATCCGGCAACTGGATGACGCCATTGCATTATACAAGGGGCAACCGGGAGCCTTGATACCGGTTCTTGAAAAGGCCCAGGAACTGCTGGGATTCCTGTCGGCGTCCGCCCAGAAGCACGTCGGAGACGGCCTCAACATCCCGCTGAGCCAGGTCTACGGCGTTGTTACCTTTTATTCACTTTTCACCATGCAGCCCAGGGGCAAACATACAATACGGGTCTGCCTCGGGACGGCCTGTTATGTCCGGGGAGGCAAAAAGATCAGTGACAGCATCAAACAAATGTTCAACATAGAAGAAGGAGAAACCACCGAAGACCGCCGTTTCACTTTTGAAACGGTCAGGTGTCTCGGCGCCTGCGGACTCGGCCCGGTGATGGTGGTCGACGACGATGTACACGGACGCGTCAAACCCGACAAGATCAAATCCATCCTTGATCAATATCGTTGAGAGGAAAAACCATGGCAAAAATAAAAATAGAGGATCTGAAAAAAATCAAGGAGCGTGTCCAGGCTGAAAACGCCCTCAGGCACGGAGACCGGAGAGTCCGCGTGACGGTTCACATGGGAACCTGCGGAATAGCGGCCGGCGCGAGGGAAGTGATGACGACGCTCATGAAGGAAATCGAGGAGGCGCAGGTCTCCGATGTCGTCGTGACGACCTCGGGTTGCATGGGGCTTTGCAGCAGGGAACCGGAAATCACCGTAGAAATAGTCGGCGAGGAACCCATCGTGTACGAATACGTGAACGAAAACAAAATGCGCCAGATATTCAGGCGGCACATTCTTGAAGGTGAAATCCAGACACCCTTCGTGCTGGCGCGAGGCAAGGAGCAGCCCTGATGCCGACGGAAGTACACGACAATTATATACGGGAGGAGGTTTATAACCGATGAAGGTTTTTCGGTCTCATATACTGGTATGTGGAGGTACCGCCTGCCGCGCTTCGGGCGGCGCGGATGTCAAGCAGGCCCTGGCAGCCGAACTGGCAAAACAGAATCTTGCGGATGAAATTCGCATCGTGGAAACGGGATGCAACGGCTTCTGCGCCATGGGCCCCGTCATGGTGGTCTATCCCGAGGGAATCATGTACGTGGAGGTCAAGAAAGAAGACATCCCCGAGCTCGTTGAAGAACATTTCCTCAAGGGACGACCGCTTGAACGGCTTTTTTACAAGGAAGCGACTACGGAAACCCCTATTCCCGAAATAAAGGAAATCCCCTTCTTCGCCCACCAGGAACTCAGGGTGTTGAGAAACAAAGGATTGATCGACCCCGAGCTTATCGACGAATACATCGCCCGTGACGGTTACGCCGGCGCGGCAAAGGCCCTCACTGAAATGACGCCGGAACAGATTGTTCAGGAAGTGCTTGATTCCGGGTTGCGCGGCCGGGGCGGAGCGGGGTTCCCCACAGGACTCAAATGGCGGTTCGCCGCGCAGTCGAAAGGCGACATCAAGTACGTGCTGTGCAACGCCGACGAGGGCGACCCGGGCGCATTCATGGACCGGAGTGTTCTTGAAGCAGATCCTCATGCCGTACTCGAAGGCATGGTCATCGCCGCCAAGGCCATCGGATCAAACAAGGGATTCATCTACTGCCGGGCCGAGTATCCGCTCGCAATCAGGCGGCTCACCATCGCCATCGAGCAAGCCAAGGACTACGGACTGCTTGGAGACAATATTCTCGACACGGGATTCAACTTCGACATTGAAATCTACCGGGGCGCCGGCGCCTTCGTCTGCGGCGAGGAAACCGCCCTCATGACATCCATCGAAGGCAAGCGCGGGATGCCCCGTCCCCGGCCGCCCTTCCCCGCCGTCGCCGGTCTCTGGCAGAAACCGAGCATCCTCAACAACGTGGAGACGTTCGCCAATGTGGGTCAGGTGATCGACAAGGGAAGCGCCTGGTTCTCGTCGGTCGGGACTGAAAAAAGCAAGGGAACCAAGGTTTTCGCGCTCACCGGCGACGTGAATAACGTGGGTCTCGTTGAAGTTCCCATGGGAACGCCCCTGGGCACCATCGTTTTTGATATCGGCGGCGGTATTCCCAAAGGCAAGAAATTCAAGGCCGCCCAGCTGGGCGGCCCCTCGGGCGGCATGATCCCCGTTCAGCATCTCAACGCACCTGTTGATTTCGAAACGGTTGCCGAGCTGGGCGCCATCATGGGATCAGGCGGCATGATCGTCATGAACGAGGACATGTGTCCCGTGGACATGGCCCGTTTCTTCATGGACTTCTGCCAGGATGAATCCTGCGGAAAATGTGTTCCCTGCCGGGAAGGCACAAAGCGAATGCTGGAAATCCTGACCGACATCTGCGGAGGTCGCGGACGCGAGGGTGACATCGAGCTGCTCGAAGAAATGGCGGTCATCATCAAGGATACGGCCCTTTGCGGACTTGGGCAGACCGCACCTAATCCCGTACTCAGCACGATCCGTTATTTCAGGGATGAATACGAAGCCCATATCCGCGACAAGCGCTGTCCGGCGGGAGTTTGTACAGCGCTCTTCAAGTCCCCCTGCCAGAACGCCTGTCCCGTGGGAATGGACGTGCCCTCATACCTCGCACTCGTCAGGGCCGGCCGATTTGACGACGCGTACAAGATACTGCTCCGCACGAATCCCTTCCCCGCCGTCTGTGGCCGTGTCTGCGATCACCAATGCCAGTTCAAATGCCGCCGCGCGACGGCTGATGAGGCCCTGGCCATCAAGTTCGTCAAGCGTTTCATAACGGATAACGGCAACAGGCCGCCTGTCAAGGCGGTTCCCGTCACGCGAAAAGAAAAGATCGCCGTTGTCGGCGCCGGCCCGTCGGGACTCACGGCGGCGGGTGATCTCGCCGCCAGGGGCTACAAAGTAACCGTCTACGAAGAACTTCCCGAACCGGGAGGCATGATGCGCTACGGTATCCCGCCATATCGTCTCCCGCGCGACGTCATGGCCCATGAAATCGACGACATACGGGCGCTGGGTGTTGACATCGTCTGCAACACTCGAATCGGCCGCGACATTTCCTTCAACGAACTCGACGCATCCTTCGATTATATTTTTCTCGCGCCGGGAGCCCACAAGAGCCAGCCGCTGGGAGTGGACGGTGAAGACAGCGAGGGTGTGTACGGCAGCGTTGAATTCCTGCGGGACTTCAACCTTGACGAAGACGCGTGGATATCGAGGCGGAAATCCCTCGGCAGCCGTGTTGCCGTCATCGGCGGCGGTAATTCGGCCATAGACGCGGCCCGCGTGGCCGTTCGATTCGGTGCCGACGTTACCATACTGTACCGGAGAACCCGTGAAGACATGCCGGCCGCGGAAGAAGAAATCATCGCGGCCGAACACGAGGGCGTGAAAATTGAATACTTCGTGGCCCCTCTCTCGATCAAGACCGAAAACGGCAAGGTCGCCGGCATCATCTGCCAGCGCATGAAACCGGGTGATTTCGACCGAAGTGGTCGCAGGCGCCCGATTCCCGTGGAAGGTTCAGAGTTTACGCTGGACGTGGATTCTGTCATTTCCGCCATCGGTCAGCAACCCGACGTCGAATTTGTTCCGGAAGACAGCGGCGTCTCGATTAACAAGTGGTCCTGTTTCGATCTGGCCGAAAACAGAAAAACGGAAACCACCAGCGCGAAGGTCTATGCCGGCGGCGACGCCGTAACCGGCCCCTGGACGGTGATCGGGGCCATTCAGGCCGGACACCAGGCCGCGGCAGAAATGGACGAGGCTATCCGCGCGAAAAACGGGGAACCTGCCTGGCAGCCTCCGGAAGAAGAAAAAATCGACATCCCCTTCGAGATCGACGAGGAAACCGAGGAACAACCCCAGGCGGCCATGCCGGAACTTGAACCGTCCAGGAGGATTGCCGATTTCGCCGAGGTGGAACTGGGGTACTCCATCGAAACGGCCATAAAAGAAGCGTCCCGCTGCCTGCGCTGCGACGCCGAGGTGTAACAAACTCAAAGGGTTAACAGACAGGCCGGCCTCCGTCGGAAACGGCGGAGGCTGTTTTGATTAAGGATTGCAACATGACAGGCACAATCGTAAATACAGGCGCCGTCCTGGCGGGAAGTTTCATCGGCATTGCCGCCGGCAGGCACCTTCCCGAGCGGGTCAAAACCACCGCCGTACAGGCCCTGGGGCTGGCCGTTATTCTTATCGGCATACAGATGGCACTGTCGGGAGAAGACCTTATAGCCGTCATCGGCTGCCTGCTGCTCGGGGCCGTCGCCGGTGAATTCATGAAAATCGAACAGGGCATAGAAGCCTGCGGCAGGCGACTGAAACACTGGTCCGGTTCGAGCTCGGGCACCTTCGTGCAGGGATTTGTCAGTGCCTCGCTTATCTACGTCACCGGCGCCATGACCATCGTGGGATCCATACAGGACGGCACTGTCGGGGATTCGTCCATTCTCTACATAAAATCGCTTCTCGACGGAACGATTTCCGTAGCACTCGCCTCAACGTACGGCATCGGCGTCGCCTTTTCCGCCCTTTCCGTCCTGGTCGTCCAGGGAAGCATCACCCTGCTGGCTTCCAGGCTGCTCTTTCTCCAGGAGCCGGCGGTTCTCACCATGATCACGGCCACAGGCGGTCTTCTCATACTGGGCATCGGGATCAACCTGCTTAACCTCGCCGTCATCAGGGTGGGAAATCTTATACCCGGTCTCGTCTTTGCGACGCTCTGGGGTCTTCGATGAACGTCCGGAACCGTTCGAAGTCAAGACACTGAATTCCAACGCCCGCCATGTCGCGGATGTTCGCTTCCGCCACCTCGGCCGTCTCGGCCGACGTGGCGTCCGCGAGTACGATTGTATGATAATCACGGGAAAGTGCGTCGTAGGCTGTCGCCCGTATGCAATGGGGATACTGGGTACCGCAGATCACCACCGTTCCGACGAGAAGCCGCCTCAGGATAAAATCCAGTTTCGTCCCGAGAAAGGCCGAAAAGCGGGATTTTATGATCAGGTATTCCCCGTCCGCCGGCGTTAGTTCCGGCACAATTTCGGCGCCTGTCGTGCCGGCAACCACGTATGGAACACCGGCAGTAAACTCCCGCATTCTGGTGATTTCCGCGTCGCTTCCATCGCGACGATATTCACGGACCACGTGAAACACGGGCCACTCCCGCTCACGGAAAAACTCCAGTACCCTGACGACCGCGGGAACCGTCGCGAGCGCGCCTGAAACGCATGCCGGAGCGCCGGGTCGTACAAAATCATTCTGCATATCGATAACAAGCAGGGCGGTCGCACCGCCGGCCTTCCGCGCCGCGTGTTCCGACTGTGTCATGAGAAAAACTTCCTTTCCCCGTACGAGCGTACACCCGAAAAAACGGGTTCACTCAACGTCGCGGGAATACCGCTCCACGAGCTTGTATTTCTGCACCTTGCCGCTGGCCGTCATGGGAATGTCCGTGGTAAAGCGCCAGTATCTGGGGATCTTGTGACGGGATATCCTGCCCCGGCAAAACTCGACAAATTCTTCTTCCTCGACGGGCACACCGTTTTCGGGCACGACGACGGCGAGAACCTGCTCACCGTACTTGGCGTCGGAAACGCCGACCACATACACATCCTGCACCTTCGGATGCGTGTGCAGAAATTCCTCTATTTCCCGGGGATAAATATTTTCTCCCCCCCGAATAATCATGTCCTTGATACGACCGGTCACTCTGAAATACCCCTCCTCGTCCACCGTTCCCAAGTCTCCCGTGTGAAGCCACCCATCCCCGTCTATCGCGACGGCTGTTTCTTCGGGCATTTTGTAATACCCTTCCATGACGCACGGGCTTCGGGTGATGATTTCACCGTGCACTCCCGGAGGCACTTCTTCTCCCGTTTCTATATCGACAATTCTGGCCTCCACACCGTCAAAAAGACGCCCGACGGTCGACACTCTCGCCTCGACGGGATCATCCCGCCGGGTCATCGTCATAACCGGCGAACTCTCGGTAAGACCGTAGGCAATGACGATTTCCGGACAGTGCATGTCGCTCATGACCCGTTTCATGGACTCCGTCGGGCAGGTAGATCCCGCCATGATGCCCGTTCGCAGCGACGAAAGGTCGAATTTCCTGAACTCGGGCAGGCTCATGATGCCGATGAACATGGTCGGCACACCGTTTACGGCGGTACAGCGTTCATTTTCAATAGTCTGGAGCGCCTTCAGGGGATCGAAGTATTCGAGAACGATCATGGCCGCCCCGTAATAAACGCAGTTCAGAGTGCTCATGACGCAACCGAAACAATGAAATAATGGAACCTGTATCAGCAGCCGGTCCCGCTCGCTCATTCCCATAACCTCGCCCACCATGCGGGCGTTATTGATAATATTGTAATGCGACAGCATGACGCCTTTCGGAAATCCCGTGGTTCCCGAGGTATACTGCATGTTGACCACGTCCCGGCAATTCAGTGATTTCCCCCGTTCCGCAAGTTCGTCGTCGCCGATTTCCCCCGCCAGTGCGACAACCTCATCGAAACGTTTCATGCCGGGGATATCGGGATAATCGCCGATGTAAACCACGTTCCGCAGAAACGGCAGTTCATCGGACAGCAAGCCGCCGGTGTCCGCGCCGCCGAGTCCCGGCAGGACCGACCGCGTGATTTCGCGGTAATTGGTATCGCGGTATTGCTCCATGATGACCAGCGTCGTCGAATCCGACTGCCGCAGTATGTATTCAAGTTCGTGGGACTTGTAATTCGTGTTCACGGTCACGAGAACGGCGCCTATCATGCCGAGTCCGAACTGAAGATACACCCATTCCGGCAGGTTTGTCGTCCAGACGGACACCTTGTCCCCCGGGTTTACGCCGAGAGCCATGAATCCTTTCGCCACTTCCGTGCAGGACGCAAGAAATTCCTCGTAGGTCTGCCGTACCCCGAACTCGGGATGCACCAACGCCTCGCGGTCCGGAAATCTGCCGGCCGTTTCCCTCAGTAAATCGCCCATTGTAATCTCTCGAAATTTCGGCATTATACCCCCCTTGTGAATTCAGCATTCTGTTCCCGGTGATTGACGGGCGTTTAAATACGGACGAAGGCTCGCCTTCGCGGTGAAAAGAACATGTTACCCGGCAAACCACAATATCTTGTACCGGGACTTTTCTTTGCTACACTCTATAGTGTTTTCCCTTTACACGGGTGCCTTATTCTGATAAATTTTCGCGAAAGATTCAACAGGAATTCTGGCAGGTGCCCGGCAATGAGACTCAAGAAAATCGAAATACTCGGCTTCAAATCATTCAAAGACAGGACCAGGATTCTCTTTTCGCCCGGCATCAGCGCCATCGTCGGTCCGAACGGTTGCGGGAAGAGCAACATAGTCGACGCCATGCGCTGGGTCATGGGCGAGCAGCGCGTCACTCTGCTTCGCGGGAAAAAAATGGAAGACGTTATTTTCAACGGAAGCGACGATGCCCCGCCCGTCGGTATGGCCGAGGTTTCCATAACCCTGGAGAACAATGGTCAGCGGTTCAACAGCTCCTACGCCGAGTGCGCCGAGGTGACCGTTTCGCGGAAACTTTACCGCGACGGTGAAAGCGAGTACGCTATCAACAACGTCCCCTGCCGTCTTCTGGACGTGAGGGAATTTTTCATGGACGCCGGCGTCGGCGCGCGCACCTATTCCATTGTTGAACAGGAAAAAGTTTTTCGGCTTATCGAAGCGAAACCCGAGGAACGCCGTCTCTTTATCGAGGAAGCGGCGGGAATCGCCAAGTACCGGTTGCGCAAAGAATCGGCCGTGCGAAAAATGGAAGCAACGAAACAGAACCTGTTGCGTCTGAACGATATTGTGAGCGAGGTCAAGAGCCAGCTCAACTCCGTTTCACGGCAGGCGAAAAAAGCCGAGCGATTCAAAACATTGAAACAAACCATACGGGAATCCCAGCTCCTCCTGTCGCTCGATCTTCTTCTGGAGTTGAGCAACAGGAAGGAAGAGCTCGAGGAAAAGCATCACTCTCTCGAGAAACGCCGTCTCGAAGCAGAAACATCGGTGACATCGTTTGAGTCTTCGATTGAAGAAATCCAGTCGCGCATCGCCGAAAACGAGACCGAAGCCGATACCGTCCAGGAAGCTTTTTTCAACGTCAAGAACGATATCACCCTTAATGAACAGAAAATTGAATTTTCAAAGAAAACACTTGACGATCTTGCAACCCGGGAAGCCGCCGGAAACAGCACCGCTGAAGATCTGAAGCAACGGCGCGGTGAGGTGCTGGGAAACATCACGGCATTAAAGGAAGAACTGAAAACATCCGAAGCATCGCTTCTCGAACTGCGGGATCTTATCGCCAGCCGTCAGGAAGCGGTCAACCTGCTCAGGAAAGAAGAAGAAACAACGCGGGAAACACTGGATCGCGAAAAAAACCGGCACGTCGAAGCGGCGGCGGAGCATGCCCGCCTCAGGAATCTCGCAGCGTCACTTGAAAAAGAACTGGATACCCTGCGACGCAAACGGGAACAGGAACTCGTCGAGACAACGTCCAACCGCGAGCGTATAACCGCACTGAAACGACAGGCGGCCGAACTGAAAGCGTCGCTTGACGCCGAGACACAAGAACAGGAAAAACTCAGGGAACGTGGAGAGACCTGCAGGATTGAGCTGGAAAGCGAACGGCAAGATCTTGCCGCGGTCAACGACGACATTGAAGAAATCAAGGAAGAAATCGGCAGAAAATCATCCCGCCTCGCTTCACTGAAAGAGATTCAGGAAAATATGGACTGGTGCACCGAGGGAACCCGTCACATCATGAAGGAAGCCCGAGAACCGTCCTGGACCGGAGGGGCCGTGCGCGGAATCGCGGCCGACTATCTTGACGTCCCCGCCAAGTACGAGGCGGCCGTCGAAGCGGCACTCGGCGATAAAATCCAGTCCGTTCTCGTGGAACATCCCGAAGACGGTATTCTTGCCATCGACCACCTGAAGAGCAACAGTGCCGGCAGAAGCAGCTTTCTTCCGCTTGAATACGGCCGCAAAGAGGAGGGACCCGTTGCCGTACCGGCGCATCTTCCCCCGCAGGCCGTGCCGCTTACGCAGGTAGTGAACATCAGCAGCGACGAACAAAGGATTTTCGCAGAACGACTGCTGGGCGACGTCCTGCTCGTGCCGGATCTCCGCACCGCGTCGGAACTGCGAAAGCAGAACGGCTTCATCGGAACGTTCGTCACCCCCGAGGGAGATATTGTAAGTCCCAACGGTGTCATGACGGGAGGAAGCGGCAACAACGGCGGTTACTCACTCCTGCGCAACAAGCGTGAAATCAGCGGCCTGCAGGAAGAAATCAAAACCTTCGATGAACGCCTCGAAACGACCAGAAACGTGAAAACCGGAATATCTTCCCGAATCGAATCCCGGGAGGAAGAACTGGAAGGGCTGCGCACAACATTCCACGAGAAAGAACTGATTATCAGCGAAAAGAAGAAGGACATAGAGCGGATAGAAGGCGAAATATCCTGGATCGACCAGCGGATTACCGTACTTGCCTTTAACACGGAGACCATGGAACGGGAAGAAACCGAGGCCGAAACCCGCATCGCCGAATGCCGGAACGACATGGCCCGCGTCGAAACAAAGATCATCGAAGATCAAAACCGTATCACGGAACTGCAGGAACAGTGGAAAGACGTCGCCTTCCGGCTGAAAGAAGAAGAGCAGGCGCTGGTAGAGAAAAAAATCACCCTTTCGACGCTGGAAGAAAAAAGAGAATCGGGGACGCGATCCCTGAAAAACCTCGAAGATTCCGTCGTGGATATCGAGTCCCGTATCGCGGACGGGCTGCGCGACATGGAAATGTGCAGAAAAAATATCGGGACGACCCGGGACGATCTGAAAGCACTCGAAGAAAAACTCGTCCTGCTCTACGTCGATTACGAGCGAGCCGGAGAAAATCTCTCGAAAAAGAAGGAACAGCAGGAATCACTCGAAGCGATTCGCAGGGAACGGGAATCGCTCCTGCAGAATGAGCGCAAAACACTGGAAAGCCTGTCCCGTGAAGCTCATCAAATAAGCCTGGACATTCAGGAAGTGACCCTTCAGATAACGGGGCTCAAAACAAACGTCCAGGAACGCTATCACCAGGACCTGCAGGAACTGATTCCGACGTTCGAACCCCTCGGTGAAGAACGCAAAAAGGAACTGGAACGGAAGCTCGAGTCGGACCGGAAACGGCTGGAAGACTTTGGTGACGTTAATTTGCTCGCCCTCAACGAATACGAGGAACTGAAAGAACGACACGAGTTCCTGTCGTCCCAGACACAGGACCTGGAAACATCACTTGAAACACTGCAGAAAACGATATCACGGATCAACAGGATATCCCGCAAGCGGTTCACCGAAACCTTTGACGCGGTCAGTGACAACTTCAAGCAGGTATTCCCCCGGCTTTTCCCCGGCGGACGCGGAAAACTCCTGCTCACCGACGAATCGGACATTCTTGAAACGGGCGTTGATATCGAAATCCAGATTCCCGGCAAGAAACCACAGAATCTTTCTCTCCTGTCGGGAGGAGAAAAATCCCTTGCCGCCGTTTCACTTATATTGTCCATTCTCATGTTCCGCCCCACGCCGTTTCTCATTCTCGACGAAGCAGACTCTCCTCTTGACGATAGCAACGTGTCTCTTTTCACCGGCCTTATCGGCGAAGTCGCCAGTGATTCCCAGATAATTTTCATAACTCACAACAAGCACACCATGGAGACCGCCGACAACCTCATCGGTGTAACCATGCAGAAAAGCGGCGTTTCCACGATCGTCTCCGTGAACATGCAGTAACAGTCACTTCTCTCGCGCCACCCGTCAAACATGAATCTTTACATACGGCGTCAAACACGATAAAAACCTGACCTGCACGGATAAGTCAAGGTGACAGGAAAAGGAACGGCAATGGCTGACAACGGTGATACGGGTTTTTTCTCGCGGTTGCGGGAAGGCCTTTCAAAAACGCGCAGGGGTTTCGTAAAAAACCTGGAAGAAATGGTGGTCGGGGAACGTGTTATTTCCCGTGAATTTTACGATGAACTCGAGGAAACGCTTATCGCGGCGGACATGGGACCGGTTTTCGCGGCGAATGTCATAGAAGAAATGAAAAACCGGGCGAAGCGGAATGAACTGGATCGCCGCGACGCGCTCATGAACGTGCTGAATGACTACATGCTTTCCATACTGGAAGCAAGCGACAAGCCCCTTCGAATACCGAAAGACGATCTGTTCACGATCATGGTGGTCGGTGTCAACGGAACGGGGAAAACGACCACGGTCGGCAAGATAGCCTCACGCCTGAAACAGGAAGGAACAAGCGTCATGGCCGCGGCGGCAGATACTTTCCGCGCCGCCGCCGTCGAACAACTCGACGTCTGGTGCCGCCGGGCCGATATCCCGCTGATCAAGCATCCCACCGGCGGCGACCCTTCAGCGGTGGCCTATGACGCAATTCGGGCCGCCCGGTCCCGCGGGATCAATGTTCTCCTTGTCGATACGGCGGGACGGCTTCATACCAAGACCAACCTTATGGACGAGTTGAAAAAAATAAAGCGTATCATGGCACGGGAACTGCGGGGCGCGCCGCATGAAACGCTCCTGGTGCTGGACGCCGTAACCGGACAGAACGCACTCAACCAGGCGAGAATGTTCAACGACGAAATCGGCGTTACGGGTCTTGTTCTCACGAAACTGGACGGTACTTCCAGGGGAGGAATCATCATCAGGATAGCCGATGAGCTGAAACTCCCCATCCGGTTCATCGGGATCGGTGAACAGGCGGACGATCTCCGTCCGTTCGACGGCAGAGAATTCGTCGAGGCGCTCATGTCTGCCCGCTAAACCACGATCGCGAACAATGGAACGCATATTCGCCATAGGAGACATTCACGGTTGTTTCGACAAGCTTGAAAAACTCATGGGAATAATCCCCCTTGAGTACGGAAACGACCGGCTTGTGTTTATCGGCGACTATATCGACCGGGGACCGCGATCACGGGACGTGGTCGATTTTGTCATCGATATCAGAAAACGCTTCGAAAAGGTCACCTGTCTGCTGGGCAATCATGAAAGCATGCTTCTTCAGTATCTCGACCGCCCCGGCAGTGAAACCAGGTCCCTTTATTTTCTCAACGGCGGCGACGCCACCGCAACATCCTACGGATACTGCGAACCACCGGAAGAAGATATGATAGACATACCCACGGAACATCTCGATTTTTTCCGGAGTCTTCTCCCCTTTTATGAAACTCCGGATTACATTTTCGTCCACGCCGGGCTTCGCCCGGGCGTCCCCCTGTGTGAGCAGAATCTCGACGATCTCGTCTGGATACGCCACGAATTTATTTACTCGGACTTCGACTTCGGAAAAACCGTCGTTTTCGGTCATACGCCCTTCAGCAGTCCCCTGATAGAAGGCAACAAGATCGGCATCGACACGGGCGCTGTTTACGGCGGCAGCCTGACCTGTGTCGAACTGCCGTCGAAAACAATCTACGAGGTGTGAAAATGCCCGTTATCGAGTGCGTACCCAACTTCAGCGAAGGCAGAAAAAAAGAGCGGGTGATGGCGATCGTCGACGCCGCCAACTCCGTGCAAGGCGTGAAAGTGGCCGATTTCAGCATGGACGGGGATCACAACCGGAGCGTCCTCACGCTCATGGGGCCTCCCGAAGCAATCGTTTCTGCGGCGCTGGCCGCTTCCGAGCAAGCGGTGGCCCTTATCGACATGCGCGAACAGCGGGGCGCGCATCCCCGTATCGGAGCCGTGGACGTTGTTCCCTTTATTCCACTGAGAAACGCTTCCATGCAGGACGCCGTCGACGCCGCACACCGTTTCGGCCGGGAATTCGCAGAACGAACGGGAGTCCCCGTTTATTTTTACGGCGAAGCGGCCCTCGTGCCCGAAAGGAAAGTACTCGCCGACATCAGGCGGGGAGAATACGAAAACCTGGCCGGCCGCCTTTCCGATCCCGCCGGGTTTCCCGACGCGGGTCCTGTCCATTTCAACCCCCGGACGGGCGCGACTTCCGTGGGCGCGAGAAAACCTTTGGTGGCTTTCAATGTCAACCTCGACACGGACAGCGTGGAGGCGGCGCGGGCCATCGCCCGGGCCATACGGTACTCATCGGGAGGGCTCGATCACGTCCAGGCCATCGGAATACGGCTCGCAGACCGCGGCATCGTCCAGGTTTCCATGAACCTCACCAACTGCGAAGCGACACCGATCGCCGTTGTTTTCGACGCAATACAGAAACAGGCGAATGCCCTGGGCGTGGACATCCTCGAATCCGAACTTGTGGGGCTCATGCCGGAAGCGGCTCTGGCGGGAACTACGGCAGAACACTGTTGCATCCGCGACTTCAGCGACAACCGGCTGATAGAATACCACCTTCGGAACATGTAGGATGATTCAAAACCCGGCAAATACAAGCTTTTCGAAAACATGGTCTCATCGAGACCGCAAAATCCGGTTCATCACAACACGTGCAAAGGGGGCAACCGACAATGACGAACGATCAACGCGAAAAAGAAGGCGGTTCCGCGGGATCTGGCAGGGTTCCGACACGCGAAGAGGCCATGACGTTGCTGAAACAGTACAACAAGAGTGAAAGCCTTATCGCGCATGCCCTGTCGGTGGAGGCGGCTATGCGGCACTTTGCTCCCAGGTACGGAGGCGATCCCGATGAATGGGGCATTGTCGGGCTGGTTCACGACCTCGACTACGAATTATACCCGGAGCTTCACTGCGTCAAAACACGTGAAATACTGGAAGAACATGGATGGCCCGAGAAATACATTCGAGCCATCATGAGCCACGGCTGGGGAATCTGCACCGACGTGGCGCCGGAATCGGACCTGGAGAAAGTGCTGTACGCCGTTGACGAACTGACCGGCCTGATAACAGCTGCGGCACTTGTTCGGCCGTCCCGGAGCGTCATGGACCTGACCGCCAAATCCGTAAAAAAGAAATGGAAGGACAAGCGCTTTGCCGCGGGCGTCGACCGCGGCATCATCGAACGAGGCGCCGGCATGTTGAACATTGAAATCACCGACCTTATTACCGGAACCATCGAGGGAATGCGCGAGGTAGCCGGACAGATCGGCCTGGAACAGCACGGTGAATCGCAACCGGGTGTTACCCCGAAATCATGAAAAGACCCAGAAGCCCCATGACAATCAACATGACTCTGCGAAACGCCGACTCGCCGATTCGACCGTAGAGCAGCGATCCGGCCCAGGTCCCCACCAACAGCAGGGGAAGACCCGCCACGAAATAATACAGTACCGTTCCCGTAACCAGCCCCCCCACCGCCTGGCAGGTCACGACGATTATTCCCGAAGCGGCGAAAAACCCCTGGAGCGTGATCTTGATCTCGTCCTTCGTCCATGATTGAAGCGACGTGTAGACGATAACAGGCGGGCCGGCGGCGCTGACGGCGCCGCCCAGAAAACCGGCCGTAAAACCGAACGCATAGGCCCAGACCTTTCCCATGGTCACGACGACGGGCTTAAACAGGAGCCCGTACAAGGCGTAAATGATCAGAACAATCCCGATGATGATCTGCAGGAGCTGTCCGTCCGTTCGCGCCAGCAGCACCACGCCCACCGGAATACCGGGAATCGAACCGAGGAAAAGAGGATAAATTTTCCTCCAGTCCCAGTGCCGGCGCAATTGCACCAGCAAAAATATGGTCAGTGCCTCCCCGAAGAGAGCCACAAGGGGAATCACTGTCTTGATATCCAGAAAAAGCGCCAGCAGCGGCAGAGACAGCAGGACCGACCCGAATCCCGAGAGTCCCTGAATGAACCCCGCGCCAAAGGCTACGATACACAACAGAAGATATATTTCCATTTCGAATACGGGGAAAATCCCCCCTCCTTATGACCGCGGCAGGCGGGCCAGACTCAGTTTTCACCGTACCCGGTCGCACGCGGGTCCACACGGCGACGTCATTCCTTACGTTTCCCTGTCGGCACGACATGATGACAAACCGAACAAAACCCCCGCAATCACGGAATGTTCTTGCCGTATCGATCCGCCGCGACGGCACCCGATCGCGGGACCATAGACCAGGTTACCCCGTCAGGTCAATGCAAGATTCTGACGCCACACTTTCTCTCGTTCCATACGGACGCGCAGGTGCCGCAACGGCCGACACCGCCGGAGAAAAAAATTGACAAGGACCGCCCCTTCGAATAATCTACCGCAACCGAATCGTGGGAAACACAAAAAATCAGCCGCGGCATTGAGACTTCCATATTGTTCGAAAAACGGCGGCGGACCAACTATACATAACCACGTGATCACACAGTCAAGCCCCCGTAGCTCAGCAGGATAGAGCACCGGATTCCTAATCCGGGTGTCGCGCGTTCGAATCGCGCCGGGGGTACCAGTAATAACGGGGAGTTAGCGAAAACCGCTAGCCCCTTCTTTTTTGCGTGCTACCCTATAGCTACCCCCGCCGCCCACAAAAAAAAGCAGGATTGCTCCCGCCCCATGAC